>CAJOQF010000261.1 GCA_905236295.1 uncultured Eubacterium sp.
CTCGGGATGGAAGCACTGCTCGAATTGAGCGATATTGCCGTAAGGATCGATGTGTAAAATTTCCTGAAAAACTTAATAGGGTTTAAATGTCCTAATACGGGAAGCATTAAAGTATAAACCAATATCATCCCACCAAGACCTACATAAGTTACAGGCACAAGAATCATGGCACTTCCAAGATATTTAATGTCTAGTTCTATCATCATTCTCGCCATGGAACAAAATACCATCAGTGGCATAAAAAGCATAACTCCCGCAGTGATCTTCGAGCAGAGATGATTTGTGCCTGCCAAAAAACGCTTAAATCCCGGATAACGATCGGCAATAGCCGCTGAGGATATTCCGATGATCACGGCGAGGAAGATAATCTGCAGCATATTCGAATTCAAGAACGGAGATACAATGTCGGAAGGTATAACATCAAGCACAGTATCTCTTATGGATACCGTGGTCTCAGATGCCCTCGAAACAATATTCCCCGCGGAATCATTTACCGCAGCTGAAAGCTCCGGGTTTCCGATCGGGAAAAAATTATAGACCAGAATTCCCACAAATACAGCTATGCAGGATGTTACAAGATAAGTGCCAACCACCTTTCCCGCAAGCTTTCCAAGGACCTTGATATCTCCGAAATCCGATATACTTGAGGCAATGGAGAAAAATACAAGCGGCGCCACAATAAGCTTGAGAGCATTCATGAACAGGGTGTAGACCGAGTAAAAAATGTTCTCATTTATCGCTGTTGTAACCGCTTCCGGGAACGTCGTTTTCATGATATATCCCATCAGCACTCCAAGTCCCAACGCGATCAGTGTAAAAAGGATCACCCTGTAGGATGAACTTGAAACGCGGTAGGACACCTTATTTAAGCCGGAAACATTTCTGACTGAAAGATTGTCTCCGAAGACTTTTTTAATGAGATTCGCTATTACGGATCTTACTTCGTTGTCTTCACCCTGCTCGGCTCCAAAGTAAAGGTTGTCCGTTATATCGGTCACCTCAAGAGTCTCTCCCTCACACTTTACATGGATATTTATCTCGCCCAGAAACTTTCCAAGCTCCACCTGCACCTCTGAAGACGGAGCCGCCTTTTCTATTACATTTACGAGAATCTCCTCTGTTGCCAAAAGAGCTGTCGTCTTTTTCTTTCCTTTAACCCCGTATGCTTCAAGGGATTCCTTCATAAAATCCACAGCTTCTGAGAGGTGTTTGTTATCCGCCGGTATCGTAAGCTTTTTCAAAGTAAATTTCCTCCTACATAAAACCTGTTGTCTCGCATACCAGGTATCGCTTTTATATTCTTGTATCGTTCTTTATTGTTTATTCTAGTTGTCCCATGTCCCATGCCTTCGCTAAGCAGGTTTTATTTTACTCTTTGATATGTTGTATAAGGTTTATCGCAAATCCGGATGGCGAGATCATCACTGCGGATTTGGAGCTTTTTGTCTCAACCGCGCGAGCTCCGTATACGTTTTTAAAACCATGCCCGGACAAAAGTTTATAAGCTGCCTCATAATCGTCAACATTCATACGGATAACAGTCATTGCTTCCGCCGGGAGAACATCCGTCTGGGAGATATCAATGTAGAATCCATCATCATTTTTCATTCTGATTCCCGTGACATCATGCACTCCTATCCCTTCCTGTTCGTGTCTTTTCTTAAATCCGAGCTCCTCGAACAATTTAACGATATCTTCTGCATTTCTGGTTATAATCTGTGGGTTAAATGTTGTGATCTTCATGTGTGTACCTCCTTGAAATAATCTTTTGTAGCAACCGAAAAAGGAGCCATTGAATTAACCACCCCCGGGTGGTTTTTATCAATCATAATAGTTTCTGAGGACATATTGTTCAAAAAGCGGTAAAGTGAAGCTGACATATCCATGCGATTTACTGACTACAATCCCTTTTTTTATCAAGCGATCGCGATATGGACTGTATTCATTGTCTCGCATATCGAGTATATCTTTTATATTCTTCGCTTTACCATCCTCTGATTTCGCTATACCATAAGCCAGACGTTTATCTCCCTCCGACATCTCAGACCATACTTTTTCATAGACATAGTCCTCCAAATACAGTCTAAAATCCGGAAGCGCTGCCTCATAATCCCCATCACATTTCCATGTAAAATATCCCAACACCTGAAATGCAAACGAATATCCCCTGGTCAGATTTGCCATAGCTACAGCCTGTTCCTCATTGATGTCAAAATTCTTCATATAGTTATTGGTGATAGCCCCAAGATTTAATGGCTTCAGCTCGACCTTTGGTGCCCTGTATAAAAAAGTTAGGTTTTTTTCATTTTGAAGATTATTTATATTCTCATACAGTCCTGTCATCAAAAGAAAGATCGGTAGCTCCTGTCTCACAAAGATCTGAAATGCGCCTGCAAATGTCTTCATATGTTCGTTACTCATCACTTCATCTATACAGACGAGCACCTTCTTGCCATGTTTTTTCAGACTTTCAAGCATCTTGGTAATCGCCACCTGAATATTAGTTATCGGTACACTTCCTTTAACTTCCAGTCCAAATCCAAAAAAAGAAAGGTTTATCTTTGCATTCTTAAATATTATTGCCAAGGGATTTTCACTGGCAAGCGCTGCTGCCAAATCATTCATCAGATCACTCGAAGAATTAAGATCCACTACCACCCACTCATCATTGTTTCTAAGCTCCTCAGATATTTCTGTCATAAATACTGTTTTTCCACTTCCTCGGAGTCCTGTTATCATGTATATCTGTTGCATAACCGGTTCCTCAGAAAATGACTCTATTATCTCGATAGATTGTGTTGATCGTGAAATTATCTGTTTGGGTTCCTTACCAAATAGAAGTGAATAGGGATTCTTCTTCATTTTGCTGCACTCCTTTGATTATGTGTTCAGACTTTTATCATTTTTATATTCTTTTATCGTTCTTTATTGTTTTTATCATTTTTTATCGTTTATTATAGTTGTCCCTTTTTTTCTTGTCAATCACGGCTTTCTTTATGTCCGCACTCCTTTCGGAACGCGGGGAATATGAGAATATTATAGTACAGAAACCTTATATCGTCAAAAAAAGTGCAGCTGTCAGAGTTAATTACTCTCTAACAACTACACTGTTTTCAAGTTTACCGATGATTGCCCGTATGCCCTTAAGCTGCTCTGCGGTAAAGTGCCCGGTAAAATCAGCACACTCTAAAAGCTTACAGCTATATTCACTTAACTCGCGCAATTCCCTGTCATTAAAGACCTCCTGCAAAAGTGCCATAGCGCCCTTTACGATTATGGATTCACTGTCCGCCAGGAACACGAATCTATCCCCTGCCACATCAGAATACACCCAAGTTTTAACCTGACACTCCTTTATACGATGTGCTTCATCCCTGTATTCCTCAGGGTAAGGAATGCACTCCGATGCACATGATATAAGATAGGTGTACTGACTTATATCATCCTCAAGCTCGGTCAAGTCACGTATGATATCGGCCTCAGTTTTTTCGGCACTCATTCTCACTTCATTATCAATCATAGCCTGTTTCTCTTTTCTCGACAATCTTTTTATAAATAAGCTTCTTTAAATCTGTAAATGTCTCTATCGGAGCGCTCTCCTCTGCCTCGATCTTTATCTCATATTCCCTGTTTACAGCAAGAAGGAACAAAACTTTCTTATTCATGGCCGTTGTCGCCCCACCGCATTTTGACGCCAGCTCCGCCGCATCAAGCATCCCCTTGGGAAGATTTGATGCTTTTTCGGCAGACAACCTACATATCTCATAGAAATCATCCGTGACGATCTCATCTTTGACCAGTAAGAATTTCTCACAGAGATAATCCGTAAACAGATCTGAAAATTCGTCGTAACCGAGTTCGGTGTTATTTAAAATCGAGCCGACAATTTTCATTGCCGACTCTTTCTTTGATATTATCATCTTCTTGATATCTTTTCGCATGATGCGCCTCCACAGCTAGGCAACGATTACTTCCAAGCCCAATATCTGTCCGAGCATTTTTGCTTCCTCAACGTGATCACCGAATACAGTCGGCATGTGTAATCCGAAACGGGACTGCTTTCTGAAGTAATCGAGCTTATCCTCAACCGAGAAGTAGATTCCCTCCGAACAACCCGTCGTCTCATACCCAAAGCCTCCAACAACAGTCCCCTTCGCAACCATAAGCTTAGTGCATTCCGGATTGAAGCGGAGCAGGGTTATGGTCTCTCCCTTATACTCATTAAAATCAATCCTCATGGTTGCACCAAAACCGCTGTTCGTAAACGGATGGAGCGCATACTCCATAGGCTCGGCGTCAAAACCATGCATGAGACGGTTTGGAGTCGCATGTCCGGTGTAATAAATATTCGGATCAGTATCCATCTCAGGGATATATCCGATACCTGCGTACTCGCCTTCAACACGTCCGTCCCTATATACACATGGCTGTGTGTTTGCCATATATGGCGCTTTGTGCGATATAGCTGCCAAAGCAATTATAGAATAGAGTCCAATCAGATCGTATTCACATGCGGACGGTATGCCCATCTCATTTAACAATGTGTGATTAAAGCAGAATGTGAACTGTTCCTCATTCATCCTTCTGGTCGCACACACATCCGGACAAGGCATAGTAAATGCATTGCATCCGAAATGCTCCATGAGCTTGCGCGCAAGCACCGATGCCTTTACCGAGTTTATTACAAACTCGCGCTTCATATCGTTTTCCCTTGCGTTATTGATATATTGATCTGCGATCTCATATACTTCTTTCATATCCTCGTCGGTGAGATTATATACATCCCTTCCAGGAAGCGTATGATTCTTGTCGTTTTCATTCACATGCAGCATATCAAGAAATTCATGCGCGCTGAAATAATTGTATCGCACACCCAACCTCTCAGTAGCCGCATCATTACAATACGTATCAACTCCCCCCAGAGAATCAACGGAATTGTACCTTGTCGCAGCCAGAATCCTGGTACCTGCCAGAGCTTTCTTTGCCCTTAGTGCCGCCAAAAGATTCATGCAATCCGACACATCGAGTATCGGATAAACATCCTCATAACCCCTTGCGGTCAATGTTGATGTTAAAACGGTGGATGCGAACATTCCCTCTGCCGCTATCGGAACATGGTACTTCATCGCAAACTCCTTTGCGATCTTCTCACACCTCATGCCTGTAAAAATATAGAGATCCGTGTCAGCAACATTCTTTGCAATAGCCGCTTCATCTTTCTCAGTGATAAAAAACTCGTCCGACATCTTTACGTATATGGGATCCAAAAGATTTACTCCGGTGACATGGCTTATCGCACCACCGTACCCCTTCGTCCACGCTTTAAAGATCTCGGCCTGGTTCATAAGATCAAATTCTTTTGTGAGACATTCCTTAGGACCGAAGCGGCACGGCCCCTCATATACATATTCGTGGATCAGCGCAACATAGACAAGCTGCACGTTCAAAGTGACATCCGTAACTTTCCTGATGTTAGTATACATATCTTTCCTCCTACCTTATCGTTGAACGTTTTCTTTAGGAAAGATTATATCATCACGAACGTCTTTTGCTTCTCATCGTTTGCTAATAGCATCATACAAAATTTGTATGGCAGCTGCATCTCAAGATCGCTTTAAATGCAGTCTCCCCATAAACATTGCAACAAACGGATTCAGATTTTCTCTTTTCCACACAGCAACAAGCGCCATATTCTCTACGCTGCTATTCCGCTCAAAATTTATGACTCTCAGTCCATATTCCTCTATCTGAACTGCCTCCGTCGAAAGGAGCGCTACCCCTTTTCCGAGGCGTGCCTGCAACAAAGCCGATTCCTGATTTGGGACATACTTTATCTTCCCTTCGGAGATATGATATGCATGAAGGATATACAGGAGATCTCTCTCCCTCCCCGGCGAATCCTTCTCCTCCGGCAAAAAGAAGACCTCATCCTTAAGATCGGATATTGACAGCTTATCCTTCCCATAGAGAAAGTGTCTCTTTGATATTACCATGCACGGCTTTAAGTCTTTTATGTGATCCGCCACAACATCATCGTTTATGTTCACAAGGTCAAAATCATATGTAAAAATGACATCATATCTGTCCGCATGAAGTCCCTTTCTGAGATCTCCGAACGACTCAAACGAAAGCGTGATATCAAGATCTTTACACCGCTCAGACAACCCTTCTATTGCTGGGATCAAAAGTCTGTCCGCATCGATCTCCGTAAGAATCCCGATATTAAGTGCATCACGCTTTGACGCCTTCAGTTCCCTCGTCTGTCCGAGCGCAACATCGATCAGTTGCTCCATCTTCTTGCAGCAGTTCAGCATTATCGCCCCCTCCGGCGTAAGCCTGAGCCCACGGTTTGAGCGCTCAAACAACTTTACGCCCCAATCAAACTCGAGGTCAGCGATCTGCCTGCTTATAGTCGGCTGGGTGGTGTAGCGTTTTTTTGCCACTGCCGAGAAACTCAGCTCCCGCCCGACTTTCAAAAATACATCTATCTTCTCTGAGATCATATTATCATTTCACCTTAACCTTTTCTGTCGTTATCAACCAACACTTTAATAGCATCGTGATCATCTCTTATATATTACTGTAACAACCACTTTGTCAGATCCAATACCTTTATCCCTTCAATGTCGTAATCCTCATGTGCCGTGTTTGCGATTAATACTTTAGGATATGCATCTTTAATTGATTTTAGTGGAGATAACTCTCGTTCTAATGTATCTGGATCAGAAATATTATCAGATACCTGAATATACAGCTTTTCATTTTGCTTCATAACTACGAAATCTATCTCCTTCTGATATAGCTTTCCGACATATATCTCATAACCTCTTCTGATCAATTCTAATGCAACTATATTTTCATAGGCTCGTCCATAATCCATACTTATCAACCAGATCACGTTTTATAATTGTAGTATAAACATCCTTTATATCTTAACTTCCAGTAAGGATTAACACTCAAACAAAATTAGCTGCCTACAAAGCCCGAAAAATCAACATTTCGCTTGATTTTTCGGGC
>CAJOQF010000262.1 GCA_905236295.1 uncultured Eubacterium sp.
AATTGAGCCAGTTCATAGAACCGCAGTCATATGAAGCCATCTCCGGCTTAAGCTCTTTAACGTGAGCAACACGGATCTCGTCATCAGCGTGGATATCTCCTGAAGTTGTCATGTTTACGATGATGTCGCAATCAGGATATCTTTCTTTGAAGAGTTTCATGGTTTCTCTAAATTTAGCTGTATCCATTGTTCCGTTACCCTCATCATCTCTCATGTGGATATGAGCGATAGCAGCACCGGCCTTCCAAACAGCGTAAATATCATCTGCAATCTCAGAAGGAGTCATCGGCACGTTAGGATTGTTCTCCTTCTTTGGCCATGCACCTGTAATAGCTGCAGTAATGATTCTTTTGTTTCTCCATTTCTTGTCCATTGGTATCTCTCCTTTTAAAATAGAAATAATTTATGTGACTTAAAATGTCACTTATTCATACAAAAAATATAATACTACATATTATTATGTATTTCTACATAAGAATTAAAAATTTATACATTTTTAGCAAAAAACTTTTAGCAAAAACTGTTTTATGTTATATTTTTCACAAAAATTAATCGTTCTTTTTGTACTTGACAGCATCGGCCGCCTGCTTTTTGTGTTCGTCCTCAATTGCAGCGTAATAATCAATGGTTGTATTGATATTTTCATGCCCTAATACATCAGCAACAAGGCGGATATCGCCGGTAGATCGATACAGGGCAGTGCCGTATGTACTGCGAAGTTTATGCGGTGTGATCTTTTTGTTTTTACCGGTTACGGGCAGGGCAAATTTCTTGACCAGTTTTTCGATCGCATCAACACTTATGCGTTTTTTTTGGAGCGAGTAGAAGAGTGCATCCTCATGTCCGGTTTCCGGAATTATCGCAGAGCGCTCTCCGTCGATATAATCCGAGATGCGCATATTGATCTCATCATTGATATACAGTATGTCCTGACCGCCACCTTTTCGGACTATTGTGATGGTATTGGCATCAAGGTCAACATCATCGATGTCGAGACCGACACACTCCGAAACACGGATTCCGGTACCGAGCATAAGGGTCATGATTGCAAGATCTCTTTTTTTGGTGCGTTCCATGTATTTTCTTTGTCTGTCGGAAGACTGCGCAAAACCACGTTCAACAAGCTCTAGGAAATTGATAACTTCCTCATTATTCATACGAACGATATTTTTGTCTTTTTTTATTTTCGGCATCTTTACGAGTGCCATCGGATTGCTGGTAATATTACCATGCTCCAGATGATACTTAAACATACCCCTTAAAGCCGAAAATTTACGTGAAATAGCCTTTTTATCATTTTCGTGTTTTTCATCCGGGTCGGAATTATATTCAAGAAAATGCTGATACTCGATGATATCCTGTGAATTGAGTTCTGCCAATTCTTCAATTTTAAAATCCTTGATGTCACGGTTTTTAAAATGCTCAGAGCTTTGTTTCTCGAATCTCAGAAAAGTCATGATATCGTAGGTGTACATGATAAGCGTACTTGTCTGTGATGTCATTTCCTTGTCATAAATATAATCCGCAACAAACTCAGGACACTGCGATAACAGCTCCCTGAGTTTAAGAATCTGAGCCCTTTTTTTATCTTTGTAATATGTCGAATCTTTACCCATAATAGTATTTTTCCTCTGAATCTAGTAAGATAGCAGCGAAGAAACTATCGGTTAAATATCTGTTTTTCCGCTAGAATACATGGTATTTGATAAGAGAGTGATCATTATATACGTTTATGGCGACTCTCGAGTTTACGTTTATAGTCTTTTAAATACTGATCCATAAAATAACCGCTTTCTTCTTCCTTTTCTTCAAACTTGGCTTTTTCTTTTATTGTTCCGGTTATCATAAGTTTTAAACGGGATTCGTTTTCGATGATCCATTTGTTAAAGAAATCTTCGAGCATATTGCGATCCTCAGCCAATGCAAGTTTGCCTTTTGCCTGAGTAAACAAAAATGCAATTTCGGAAACAGCTTCATTTTTTATCGCTGTTATTGTTTCTTCACTGATAGATATCGGGTTTACTTTGATATAATCGGCAATTTCTTCTGAAGCCATCTCTGAGGCTTTTGTAGATATAAGTTCTGCGGTTATCTTTGTGATCTCTTCTTTTGCCATTGCCATAATCTCTACCTCCCGGATTAATGATAAATCTTTACTTCGACAACGCAGTATACACGTGAATCTGTCTTGTTATTTAAGTAAATTATGTATGTATCTTCACCATCGCTGTGATATAAACATGGAATGATTTCATCGCCCAGATGCGCCTGATCACGATATTCAACACGAATCTGACGGATATTCAGTGATCCCGGCAGTTTTCTAAGAGCCATTTTAATATATTGTGCATTGTTAACATGCTCGTTTGTATCTATATTTTCTTCTACAATGGTAATTATGCCGAGATTTTGCGGTGTAATATCCTGTGGAAGCTTTATTTTTCTGTCGGCGTAGTCCATATCAAGGCATTTTCCGACCCTGTAGGCTTCGATCATTTCCTTCGGAGCTCGTGTCGGAACCATTTTTTCCATATCCATATAGGACCAAAATGTGTTGGCATAAGCATAAAAATCACCCTCGGTTGTTTCCATAAAATAATTACGCTTTCCCAAAAAGCCTTTAACTTCATGACAGATCGTGCCTATGCGTATTTTATCCTGGAATTTAGGTAATTTATTGAATATTATCTGCCAGGAATTGACAAGCCATGCTTTCTTCTCGGATGCTAGCCTCTTAAAACCAAAACCTGCGTCTTCCGCATGAAACATTGAACAATCCTGAAAATAATCGATAAGACTTTCGTAAGTCAGTGTCAATGTGTGATCGCATTCGCTGAAACGAACACGTGAATCAAAGGTATAAGCGTTTTCTTTGTCGTAATTCATTGAATTATCCTCTTAGTCTATTGAGCAAATCGGTAAAATACATAGGCAGGGGCGCTTCAAATTCCATATATTCGCCTGTACGCGGATGTATAAAACCGATAGTTTTGGCGTGAAGTGTCTGTCCTGTCAGATGATATGGATTCTTTTTTGAACCGTACAGTTCATCGCCTAGTAACGGATGTCCAAGCATTGACATGTGAACACGAATCTGGTGTGTACGTCCGGTTTCGAGTTTGAACCTTACATAGTCTGCATTTTTTAAACGATCAAGCACCTTGAAATGCGTGATGGCTTCTTTACCGTTTTTGGTGTTTGCTGACATCTTTTTACGGTTTTTTAAATCCCTGCCTATCAGTGATTTTACTACAGATTCATCTTCTTTTAAATGGCCTGAGACGATTCCCTCGTAAATGCGGTTAACTGTATGTTCCGATATCTGTTTGGCGATATCTACATGGGTAAAGTCATTTTTGCATATAATAAGTGAGCCTGTGGTATCCATATCAATCCTATGTACTATACCGGGTCTCAGGTCGCCGTTTATGCCGGATAGGGAGTCCTTGCAGTGATACATGATCGCGTTTACAAGAGTGCCGCTTTCATGCCCTGCCGCCGGATGCACAACCATTCCCTTTGGTTTGTTGACAACAAGCACATCATCATCTTCATAGAGAATATCAAGTTCTATGTCTTCAGGTAAAATATCTACTGATTTTGGCTCAGGAATATCTATGGTAATATGATCATTGGGCGCCACTTTATAATTGGACTTAACTTTTTTATCAAAAACCAATACCTTTTCTTCATCTATCAGTTTTTGTATGTGAGTCCTCGTAACACCTTCCAATTCATCGGCCAGAAATCTGTCAATCCTTACCGGTTCGGCATATTCGGGTACAATTATATTTTCAGTCATCTCTGTTAAAATCCTTTATGAGTATAATCAAAGGTTTTTTTCTTGTTAATGCCGAAAATCCTCTTAAAGTCGTCGTCTTTATACTTAAATATCAATAATACCACCAGGGCTATCGCGCCGCCTGTGACATAAACATCCGCCACATTGAAAATGGGGAAATTGATAAGTTTAAAATATAAGAAGTCGACTACATAGTGTTTGAAGAATCGATCGATAAAATTACCCAAAGCACCTGAAGCTATAAGTATTAATACGATATTTAACGGTAGATATCGCTTCTCAGTCGGAATCCTCAGATAAATATAAACCACAGCCACCACTATTACGATAGTTATAATGTAAAAGAGTATCTGTTTTCCCTGAAGGATTCCGAAAGCTGCACCATGATTTTCAAGATAACGCAACGAGAATACCCCGTCTATTAGGGAGTATTCAGCGGAATCCTTGAGGTTTGCAACTGCAAGGTACTTGGTGAATTGATCAAGAACAATAAGAATAAATACTGCAATGACACCAACAACACAGATAAGTATTTTTTTCATATATCATTCCTCTGTTATATACTCGATAGCATCAAGCAGAATACTATCATCCAATGTTTTGTCTATAAATGCATCACCTATTGTTTTAAGTAAAACAAATTTAACTTTATTGTTTTCCATCTTCTTGTCTGATTTTGTAGTCTGAAGTATGGTTTTTGAGTCAAAATCCGTCTTTTGGATACGTACAGGCAAATCGAAAAGTTTAAGAGAATTTTCAATTGTATCCAGATCAGCCTGACTAATATATCCGTTTTTAAATGAAATATAGGAAGCAGCTACAATGCCGACAGCAACGCATTCGCCGTGAAGCAATTTAAAGCCGGAAAGTTTCTCAACTGCATGGCCTATGGTATGGCCGAAGTTTAATAATGCTCTCTCACCCTTTTCCTTGGGATCGTTTTCGACAACATTTCTTTTTATCATGCAGCTTTTTGCGATCATCTCTTCCACTGTTTCAAATTTTAAAGATTTAATATCATTGTGATGATCTATAAGGAAATTAAAATATTCTTTATCCTTTATAAGTCCGTGTTTGACGATCTCACCCATTCCTGCACTGTACTGATCGGCAGGCAGGGTATTAAGGGTTGAAATATTGATATATACAAGCTTGGGCATATAGAAAGCACCAACCATGTTTTTGTATCCGCGACAGTCCACACCAGTCTTGCCGCCTATACTTGAATCCACCTGCGATAAAAGCGAGGTCGGCATCTGGATAAAGTCGATGCCTCTGAGGTAGGTTGCCGCACAAAATCCTGTGATATCTCCGACTACACCACCACCGAGTGCAATGAGCAGATCTCTTCGTTCAAAATGCTCTGATATTAGCTTTTCGTAGATGGAAGCAACTGTATCCAGATGTTTGTTGGCTTCCCCTGCTTCAAATATGAAATGAGAGACATGGTCATAAAATGATCTTAAAAGGCTTGTAACTTCATCTAAGTAAACTGATGAAACATTCGTATCGGATACAATCATAATCTTTACATCGCTACCATAACCAAGTCTGGTCAAGTGCTCTGAAAGTGCGCTGAAATCATTTTTTATTTCAATATTGTATGATAAACTTCCCTCATATTTTACGGGGATTAAATATGGCATTGATAACTCTCCCAAAATATCTCTAA
>CAJOQF010000263.1 GCA_905236295.1 uncultured Eubacterium sp.
AAGCGTACCAAAAACTATACGTGTCGCATTGTTTCCCCTGAGCGTTCCGATAAACATAAACAATGTATGTATGCACCAGAGCAGGAAATAGAATCCGAGAGATTTTCCGTCCGGTGCCGCTATCCCAAGCGCATCATACGGCAAAAGCCATATGAGCACAAGCGACCACCAAAAGAGACCAAAGGTGGTGAATGCCGTCGCTCCAAAGGTGCTCCCTGCCTTAAACTCCATAATACCTGCTATAACCTGCGCAAGTCCTCCGAGACAGATTCCCATTGCGATTATAACCACTGAAAGCTCAAAGAGCCCTATATTGTGCAGGTTTAAAAGCACCGTAGTCATGCCGAAGCCGAGCAGTCCGAGCGGACCGGCGTTTGCATGCTTTTTAGCTGTTGATTCTGACATTTTTCCCTCCTGAATTAAATCGTAAACGTATCTACAAACTCTCCAATCTTGGTTGCGGAATCAGCAACGGTTATCGCGCTCTCATCCACTCCGCGGCTCTCCTGCGCAACGCTCTGAGCACTCGATGAAGCGGTATCAACACTCGCGGTTACCTCCTCAGTGCTTGCAGACTGCTCCTCTGCGATGGCAGCAACCGTCGTCGCAATATCGTTAACCTTTTCCATCTTTTCAATCATGTCGCGCACATTCTCGCCTGTCTCAGCCAGAGCGGTAAAGATTTCCTCAAAGGTTTCACCCGTCATGCTGACAGCCTCACCGCTTGCGGCAATCTCATTCACACTCCCTTTATAGAACAACGGATATAATAAATATACCTTCTGCAAAGAGGAAAGTCAACAACGTATTAAATTATAATTTTATTACATCGCTTACACACTAAAAAACCGCGCGCAGATTGGCATTTTAACAAAGAAAAATATCCGTCAGATTTTTCTGATTTCTTTTGCCGGAACTCCTCCGACAACAGTATTTTCCGGTACATCCCTTGTCACGACTGCCCCCGCAGCCACAACAGCATTATCTCCGATTGTCACTCCCTTTGTTATCACCGCGTTTGCCCCAATCCACACACGCTTTCCTATCCTGATTGGCGCGGGGTGTAACTGAGCTCTATTTTCAGGCGCAAAATCATGATCAAGCGTCGCAAGCACGACTCCGTGTCCTATAAGCGCTTCATCATCTATGTAGATTCCGCCCTGATCCTGAAATTTACAGCCAGCGTTAATAAAAACCTTTTTACCAATGTGAATATTTTTGCCAAAATCGGTATAGAATGGCGGAAAAATTGCAAAACCGTCGTCAATCCCGCTGCCTGTCAGCTCCGAAAAAAGCTTTATGATTTCTTCCGGCTCGTGATATTTTGTGTTTATCTCCATAGTTATCTTCTGCGCCTCGCGGCTGTAATAACGCATCAGCTCTATAACCCCGGGATCGGTTCCGAGCGTATCTCCCGCGTTAAAATGCTCAAGCAGTTCCTTTAATTCCATCATTTTCTCCTTTTCTTATTCGTATACAGGTAACTGATTTATCATTTCATATGCAAATCCGCGCGTATCTTCGTCTGAGATATATCTTACCACAACTGCTCCTCGATGGCACTTTCTAAATTAATCATTTTTTTCTCGTGGCTTTATGGTATAACAGGCGCTGCGCACCTGTTATCGTGGGCCGTCGTCAAATCCACATAAAAATGTGGATTTTCCTCGTGGCTTTATGGTATAACGGCCGCAGAGCGACCGTTATCACGTAGCGTCGTCGAATCAATATGAATATTGATTCTCCTCGTGCTTTCGTGGTATAATATCCTCGAAGCCGGAATCTGTTATTATAAAGGAGGGGCTATATGAAGGAACGAAGAAAGAAATTACTGATGCTTTTTATGTGCACAACACTGGTCGGAACGACCATCATTCCAACTGCCGTTTTCGCTGACAATATTGAGGCTGCCGGCGACGAGGACGATGAGCTCGACTTGGACGACGAGGAAGATGACCTCGACGAAGATGATGAGGGAGACTTTGACGAGGGCGATGAGGACGGCCTCGACGAAGACGATGAGGATGACCTCGACGAGGACGATGAGGATGATTTCGACGATGATGAGGATGCCGAGGAAGACATCGACGAGGGCGACGGGTTTTCAGGCGAAGATACCGGTTCCGAGTCAGCCGGTGGTCTTGTAAAATTCAATACAAGCTGGTATTACGCAGAGCCGGATGAACAGATCAGACTCGACTATACCGCTGACAGTGATGTCACGTTAGAATGGAGCGTATCCGATGAAGATATTGCAAGTATTTCAAGCGCAGGCGTCGTGAGCATCTCGGATCAGGCAGAATCAGAAACCATTGAGGTCACTCTGACAGCCGATGGCTACGACAGCGCAACCGCTTATATTTTTGTATCGTCACCTGAATTGGAGAGCAAATCAGGAAGCGTCAAAAAAGGGAAATCCAAAACTGTTTCGGTTTATGGATTGAACGCTGATAAAGCGGATGTAACCTGCAAATCCTCTAACACCTCAGTCGCAACCGCTGTTTACGACAAAGATGACGAGGAGATAACTATCACCGGCAAGGCCACAGGCAAATCTGTTATCACGCTCACGGTAAACGATAAGAGTACGGTCACATATAATGTCACGGTTACTGCTGACAAAGCCGTATCCGTCACAAAGAAGCTAACCGTTAAAAAGGGTAAAACAAAAAGAATCGTGGTCAAAAACGCCACCGGTAAGATAAAATATAAATCCGCAAACAAAAAAATCGCATCCGTCTCAGGCAAGGGTGTGGTCAAAGGCAAAAAAACCGGAAAAACCCAGATAATCGTAACCGCAAACGGCAAATCCTACACCTGCAAAGTAACCGTAAAAAAATAGCTGAAATCAACAGGCGGAACTGTGTTAAACAGTCCCGCCTGATTTTTTTTATTTTACCGTCACTGTACAGCTGTCCTTCTTACCGTTTGCCGCGACCGCGGTCACCTTCGCCGTACCCTTCTTCTTTCCCTTAACTACACCTTTGCTGCTGATGCTCACAACAGACTTATTCGATGTGCTCCATTTTGTCTTACCATAGGCATTCCCTACGACTACTCTCTCTGTGCCATAGGCGCTTTCCGTTGTAAATTTCATCTTCAAAACGAGCTTCTTTGTCTTCCCCTTTGAGACAGTTGCATTCTTAAGATACGCCTTGACATTTGACTTGGGAGCCTCTATCACCTGATTGTATTTACCGGATACTCCAACCTGCCTGCTCTCCATTTCCGATGCAGACGAAAACTCGCCCGCGGTACATATCCAGCTTCCGTCCGGCAATCCAAAAGTTCCCAGCCCCACATATGTATTTGTCGGGTCAATCATCTGAGTATAATGTCCCGTCACAGCATTTTCATTCTGATTTACCCAATCAGCCTTCTCACCGTACCATTGGTTCACACCCTCAACCATACCGTCATAATTCCACGCCAGAACCTCGCCCCAGCTTTGAGTTCCATTGTAGTTTATCGTAAAACAGCTTGTCCCGTTTGTGCGGGTATGTCCCTGACGTATGGACGCTTCCGCCGCGCGGGTCTGCGCAATCCACTCAAGATCAGACGACCAGTTTATCGCTTTGTAATCACTCGCCTTGAGTTTTTTACCCGTTGCCGGATTTATCACACCCTCCTCACAGGCTTCCTTTCTAATTTCATTTATTCTCTTTAACGCCTTCTTCACCTCATCCGTGTAAAACGTTCCCTTGAAATAGATAAATGTATTCCCCGCAGCCGGCTTTGTCACATCAGTCTTTCTTGTAGCTGCCTCCGCTCTTGCGGCAGTCGTAATTGACATTCCCAGAATCAAAGTAAGCGCAATGATAATACAGGTTATCCGTTTTGTGACAATACTCTTTCTCATAACAAATTCTCCTTCTTAATAGCATTAATGTTTACATAGGTGTACCAACCTCAATCAGGTTCCCGTCGGGGTCATAAAAACGCACCACCGTCTGCCCCCAGCTATGCGTCATTATACGATTGACAAACTCCGTCCCGGGATATGCCCTCTCAAGCTTTTCGACAAATTTTTCTATGTCGGGGTCTTCAAAATACAACTCGCAGGAATTGTTCCCCGGTATGACATCCCTGTCTATAAATTTCTTCCAGATTTTTTCATCCTGGAGAACCAGACCCTCGGTCAGAATCATGTTCCCGTCATTGTCCACAATGCAGTCCAGACCAAAAATCTCATTGTAAAACTTTCTGGATTTCTCAATATCCTTTACAACAATCAACACATTTTTTAATTTCATCCAATCCTCCTCATAAACGCTGCTCCGGCACATCCGGTTTAAACTGCCCGGAATTTCCGTGCCGGTATAACGTATCTTAAATACCCGTCTTAATCGTTATCTTCTGCCTTCAAATCCATATATTTATCCAGAATCTCATAGATATTCAAAAACGGATCCGTGACCATCTCTATACTGTCGCCGAATTCGAGCACATTTCCAAGCTGCGCGTCATATATCTCCCAAACAGGAAGCCCCTCGCCGTTCGGGTTGCCGTTTCTGCAGAAATTAACAACGTAGGCCACCCATTTTTCGGACAGCGCATAGTCAGACTCATCATAGATCTGCGGCTGCCGATAAAGATTCCCGTAAACATAGGCAACCTCCCCGGAATGGTATACGCCCAGTCCGTTGTTATCCTTGGTAAAGTAGTATTCGTATACAGGCTTGCCCTGCTCCGTCAGCGCCTTCGACCATACATTGTGACTGTACGCGAACCATGCTGCGCCCATCA
>CAJOQF010000264.1 GCA_905236295.1 uncultured Eubacterium sp.
CAAGCATAGCTATTATTGCCTTGCCTGCGTCTCCCGCGAATGTGATGACTCCCGCCTTAAAGCCGAGGGTGCGCATGGTATTGGTCATACCGGTATTGCCGCTGCCATGATTTCTCACATCCACGCCGTTTTTCTTTCCATATATATAGCCTGTCTGGAATAGTCCCAGACAATATCCTATAACCAAACTTATAACCAAAGGCATTTTTATGTAATGAGTATGAAACTACTCTCCCTTTCTCTCACGTATTATAAATTTAAGCGGTGTTCCGGCAAAACCAAATGCTTCACGGATACGGTTCTCAATGTATCTGGTGTAAGAAAAATGCATAAGTTTTTTGTCGTTTACAAATATAACAAATGTTGGCGGCTTAACTCCAACCTGTGTCATATAGAAGATCTTGAGTCTCCTGCCCCTGTCTGCCGGCGGCTGCTGCATGGCAACTGCCTCGGCAAGGATCTCATTGAGAACACCTGTAGCTATACGAAGTGAGCAGTTCTCGAGCACTGCATCTATGGTCTCATACATCTTGTTGACGCGCTGTCCGGTCTTTGCCGAGATAAACATAAGCGTCGCATAAGGCATAAACGAGAGTACCTGTCTGATCTTTTCAGTGTGACGATAGATGGTCTTGTCGTCCTTTTCTATCGCATCCCACTTGTTTACAGCAATCACGATGCCTCGGCCCTTATCATGCGCAATACCCGCTATCTTGGCGTCCTGCTCGGTAACGCCCTCGGTCGCGTCGATCATAATAATGACCACATCTGCTCTCTCCACAGCTGTGAGCGCTCTGATGATGGAGTACCTCTCGATCTCCTCCTTTATCTTGCTCTTTCTGCGGATGCCGGCTGTGTCGATAAAGACATACTCCTTGCCGTTGTATGTGACAGCCTGGTCAATGGCGTCTCTGGTGGTACCTGCTATGTCTGAGACGATGGTACGACTCTCACCGCACATGAAATTTACAAGGGATGATTTTCCGACATTCGGCTTACCGATGATGGCGATCTTTGGACGCTCGTCCTCCTCCTCATCATAAGCCCCTTCCGGAAATTCTTTTGTAACAGCCTCGAGCATATCTCCGAGCCCAAGCTTTGACTGGGCTGAAATCGGGATCGGCTCTCCTATTCCGAGATTGTAAAACTCATATACGTCAGGCATGTATTTATCAAAATTATCAACTTTATTTACGACCAGTACGATCGGCTTGCGGCTGCGTCTAAGCATATCCGCAACCTTTGCGTCGGAATCGACGAGTCCCTGTCTTACGTCAGTCATAAAAATAATGACATCGGCTGAAGCTATAGCAATCTCTGCCTGTTCCCTCATCTGTGAGAGAATGATATCTCCGGAATCCGGCTCGATTCCGCCGGTGTCAATGATATCAAATGTCTTTCCGAGCCATTCGACCTCGGCATATATTCTGTCTCTGGTAACTCCGGGAGTGTCCTCGACTATGGCGATCCTCTCTCCTGCGAGCGAATTGAACAGAGTTGATTTTCCAACATTCGGTCTGCCAACGACCGCAACTATCGGCTTGCTCATAAGAAATCCTTTCTACTGTGTTTCGTACATCATTCGATTGATTTTACAATAACCGTAAGGTTGTGTCAAACGTCAAAGCATCGTATTTATCTTCCGCATATCGCATCGATCAGATCCGCCCCGGAATTGTCGGTGATACGTATCTCGATTCCGAGCTCCCGTCCCAGCTCCTCCACTGTCATATCATCAAGAAATACATCCTCCCCGCTGCGAAGCATATTTGAGGAGAGGATAAGCCTGCTTCCAAGCTCTTGCCCCTTAAGCTGTGCGAGGATATCTCCTCCGGTGAGAAGCCCCGTAACTGTAATATGTCCTCCGAAAAACTCATTCTTTATAGGAAAGACATTGATCTTTCTATCAGGAAATTCTCTGTTAAAAATTGAAGCGAGATCCTTAAGCGTAGGGGCAATGCTCTCGCCGCAGGCTATGGATACCGTGCCCGCCGGGACGCTCCTGTCATCCGTATTGTCTGCGGTCCCCCACCAGAACTGTTTCAGCGAAAACTTCTTTTTGCGCGGCGTTGCCTCATACTGCGAAAGCTCCTCCGTAAACTCATTGCGAAGCAGCCTTATCATGCCGACTCCGTTTTCGAGCTGGAGGTAACCGTCGTAAGTCTCCTCCGCCGGCATATCTCTGCCGGCAAGGAGGTAAAATTCGTCGGATGCGTGCACAAAATGCATACCACATTCCGCCTTTGCCTTTTTCTGGTATTCATCTATCGTGTCGATGACGGCTGCTGCCTCATCGCGTGTAAACTGCTCGAGCGGATAAAGCCCCTCACGGTAACGGGTAAGCCCCGCCGGAACCACTGACAAGCTCTCCATAAGCGGAGCATATTTCATCAGATCCTCTATCGAACGTCGAAGATGCTCCCCGTCATTTACGCCCTTGCACAGAACGATCTGCCCGTTCATCGCAATCCCTGCCTCATAAAGTCTCCTTACCTTTTCAAGGGCATCCCCGGCAAACCGGTTGTGAAGCATCATACAGCGAAGATCCGGCTCTGTCGTGTGGACAGATACATTTATCGGGGACAATCTGTATTTGATGATCTTTTCCAAATGCTCTTCTTTGAGATTAGTAAGCGTGACATAGTTGCCCTGCAAAAAGGACAATCTCGAATCATCATCCTTAAAGTATATGGTGTCTCTCATCCCCGGAGCATTCTGATCTATGAAACAGAATATGCATTTGTTGGTGCAAGAGCGGTAATCATCCATAAGACCGTTGTCAAACACAAGGCCGATATCGTCATACATATCCTTTTTTATGCTTACGTCAAACGGCTCGTTCGTCTCATGTCGTCGCAGGTTTAGTACGATATTTTCCTCCTCCATAAGGAAGCGGTAGTCAAATACGTCCTCCACGGTCTCTCCGCCAATGCCGGTGAGTATATCACCTGCACGGACTCCCGCCTCATACGCCAAGCTGTCTTCAATTACTTCATCAATTAAGTGTTCTTTCATATTGTAATATTACCTGCCAAAAATAATACTAGAACATTTGTTCGCCCATGTCAATTATCTCTTTTAGATTCTTCATAAAGCTGAATGATCCTGCAATGATCACTGCCCCGTCTTCTCCAACTGCACTTTTCGCTTTTAAGACGGCCTGCCTTATGTTTTCATTCAAGCCAAAGTCACTATCATCACAGACTGACGCAGTCTTAAATCGTGACTGCGCCACCCTACACAGTTCATCTGCCTTTAGCGCCCTCTGATTATCCGGCGTGATAAAGAATGCATCCGCCTCTTTATCTCTCATAATATCCAGATACTTCCCGTAATCTTTATCTTTAAGCATTCCAAACACATACGCTTTTTTCACTCCCGAAAGTTCCCTGTCGATAATCGACCTCAGAACCCTTGCTGCCGCCGGATTATGTCCTCCGTCGACATAAGTATTCCCCCCGATCTTTTCAAACCTTGCCGGGAGGTATGTCTTTTTTATTATCTTTCTTATACTTTCCTCGTCAAATGTAATCCCCGCGATCTTTAGCGCCGTAATCGCCGTCTCAGTGTTTTTTGCCTTAAAATCGGGAAATTTCTCCTTTGTATATGTGATTTCGGCATTCATTATTTTTGCCCTCTCATCCAAAACAGCCGAAACCTCCGGCCTTTGGAAAGCCGAGACTACAGGGCATCCCTCTTTTATTATTCCCGCTTTGTTTGACGCTATCTCCTCTATCGTGTCACCAAGAAAAGCGCTGTGATCGTAGTCAATGTTTGTGATCACCGAAACTATTGGCTTTTTAATGATATTGGTCGCATCAAGGGTACCGCCCATACCCGTCTCCAATATAAGGTAATCGCACTCAAGCTTTTTTGCAAGCACAAATGTAACCGCTGTTTCCATCTCAAAGAGTGTCGGATGGTATTCCATACGTGATGCCTCATCCTCAACCTCATTAAACACTTCCAAAAGCGTCTTTCTGTCCACTATCTTCGTATTGTATCTCCACATATCTTCATATCTGTATACTAACGGAGATGTAAACGACAAAACCTTCTTTTTCAATCCGCAAAGCGCCTGAGCAATATAAAGACAAACAGAACCCTTTCCGTTTGTCCCCGCAACATGTATTATATTGAGCTCATCCTGCAAATCGCCAAGCCGGTCACACAGTTCCCTTACAGAATCAAGTCCCGGTCTTATTCCATAAGCCGAGACTCGATTTATTATTTCCTGTAATTTATCATTTTCCATTGTTGATACAAAAAACTCCCTATTCAAAAATTTCCAAATCTGCCACTTCAAAGAATCGCTCCAGGGCATCCTTCCAATTGGGAAGCGGTACAAACCCCTCTCTCGTAAGCTTACTCTTATCAAGCCGGGAATTCAATGGCCTGTTGGCAGCTCTCGTGTCATACTCCTTTGCGGAAACAGGGACGACTTCAACGTTTAGATCCGCCTGTGAACATATCTCCTTTGCGAATTCATACCATGATATAAATCCGCCCTCATTCGTCGCATTGTAGTGTCCGTACCTGTCTGACTCAGCCATATCGACGAGAAGTCTCGCCAGATCAACCGTATATGTGGGCGTTCCCACCATATCCGAAACCGCTTTTAATCTGCCTGTCTGACGCGCCGCCTTTACAATGGATTTTACAAAATTGCCGCCTCCCGAGCCGTAAACCCACGAAGTCCTTACGATAAAATAGTTTTCCAAAAATGCCTTGACCGCAAGCTCTCCTCCGAGTTTCGTCTGACCGTAAAAATTGAGTGGATGGCAGTCTGTGTCATCTGCGTCATGGGGTTCGTCCCCGCTCCCGTCAAACACATAGTCAGTCGATACATAGATCATCTTTGCACCTGTCTCCGCGGCAATCTCGGCAATATTCCTGGTGCCGTCAACATTTATCATCTTTACGATCCTCATATTGTCGACTTCTTCCGCCGTATCAACAGCAGTCCATGCGGCGCAATGGATTATCACATCCGGCATTGCCTGCATAACCGTTGACCTGACTTCATCCTTATTTGTAATATCCATCACAACAGCCGATGCAGCCACATCCACATCACATTTCTGATAATCAAGCACAGTCTCTCCCGAAACGGCTCCGTATATGGTTGAGATCACGTCATATCCACGTCTCAACACCTCAGAGACCACATCGCTTCCGAGCTGTCCGTCAGCACCGGTCACCATTATCTTCATAATCGCTCCTCACTATCATACAGGATAAATACTTCCACCGATAAACTCTCTCAAAACAGATGTCTTACTGATATTCTCGGACGGTATTGCAAGAAAATAATCCAAAAATTTCAGAAGTCTGTTTGCCTCTACATACTCTTTGTCCTCAGGCTCAATCTGGAAAAGAAGCGGCTCAATATAGGTCTTTAACACTGAAAGCTCATACACCAGTCCGGAGTTAAACATAACGTCTGCCCTCTCCTGATACGGGAATATATGCTTTTCTTCGCCCCTTACCACGGATTCCCACATTGCCATCGTCTCTTTCGCGTCAGTGCCTCTGGTTCTCGCATCCCTGACTATTCTCCTTATAAGTCTACCGTCGGTCGTCGAGATAAAATTGTGCTCGTCAAAATTCAACTGTGTGAGCGCAGATATATATATCTTGTAGATGGATTCACCCGGTATTACCCTTGAGATCCTGTCGTTCAGTCCGTGAATACCCTCTATTACAAGTATATCGCTCTCACCCATCTTGAGCTTTTGATATTTGTGACTTCGCATACCGGTGACAAAATCAAACTTCGGCATCTTTGTCTCTTTCCCGGAAAGGAGAGATTCAAAGGTCTTGTCTATAAGCTCAAGATCAAGCGACTCCAGACATTCAAAGTCAAGCTTCCCATCCTCATCCCTCGGACATTTATCCCTGTCGATATAAAAGTCATCAAGCCCTATCGGATGAGGTCTCAGACCATGCGCATACAGCTGGGTGGACAGTCTGTGTGAGAAGGTCGTCTTTCCGGATGATGACGGTCCTGCTATCATTATAAATTTCTTATTCTTATCTGCGATCTCCTGCGCTATGGAACCGATCTTCGTCTCCATAAGTGCTTCCTGAGTATATACCAGATCTGCCGCGCCGCCCTTTACAATAACATCATTAAGCTCACCTATCGATCCGACTCCCATAAGCTTAGCCCAAGAAGATGCCTCGTCCAATGTCTTAAAGAGCTTGTTTGAAGGCTCGAAGGCTGCCACCCTGCTCGAATCCTTATGCGGAAACTGTAAAATAAAACCGTCAGCATAGAGCATGAGTTCAAATACTCTCAAATAGCCGGTAGAGGGAACCATGTAGCCGTAGAAATAATCTACATATCCGTCCAGCTCATAGACATTTACCCTGGAACTCGTCCTGTATTTCAAAAGTTTTTTCTTTTGTAACAGGCCTCTCTCACCGAATTTCTCACTGGCTTTTTTAGTCGTAAGGTCGGATTTCATTATCTTTCGATCCGCCTTGACCAGTTCACGCATGCGGCTGTCGATCTTGTCGAGAAGAAGCGCGTCTATCTTCTCACCCTCAAGCCTGCAAAAATACCCGTGACTAAGGCTGTGATGGACGGTCACACAAATCTTTTTATCACCTCTGAGATCATCAACCGCCTTCTGCAAAAGATAAACCAGACTGCGTCTGTAGACTCTCTTTCCATCGCGGTCTGCAACCCTTATAAGCTCGATCTTGCCCGGAGTCTTTAATCTCTTGTAAAGCTCGCGCAGTTTCCCGTTCTTTTTTATGAGCATGACATCATAGGGATTCTCTACTCCACAGTCTTTTATGATGTCAACAAACTTTGTCCCCTCGGGATAAACCTTCTTCTGGTTTTCAATCTCTATCTCAATCTCTTTGTTATTTTTGTTCTTGCCCATAATCCATCTCCTTCTCCAATCAGAGCAGCGGTTCCCACCAGCTCTTGTTGTCCAGATACCACCTGATGGTTCGTCTTATGCCATCCTCAAACTTTACCCCGGGATTCCATCCGAGCGTCTCCGTAATCTTTGTAGGGTCAATGGCGTATCGAAGATCGTGACCTTTTCTGTCCTCCACAAATTCAATGAGCGACTCGCTCTTTTGCAGCTCGTTTATTATAAGCTTTACAATGTCGATATTTCTCATCTCATTGTGTCCGCCGATATTGAAAACTTCCCCGACGCAGCAGGCGGGTTTTCCCTCGTACATGGTATTTCCCTCATCATCAAACA
>CAJOQF010000265.1 GCA_905236295.1 uncultured Eubacterium sp.
ACATCGTTAATTAAAATGGAGGATCACAATGAGAAATATTAGTATCCTGGGGTCGACGGGATCTATTGGCACCCAGACTATAGACGTAATCGAAAAAAACAATGATATCAATGTCGTTGCAATGTCATGCGGCAAAAATATACAGCTTTTTGAAAAACAGGTTCGAAAACTTCATCCAAAACTCGCTGTTGTTATGGATGAAAAACTTGCACTTACCTTTAGAGACAATATTTCCGACATAGACGGAGTTGAGGTAATGAGTGGTATGGACGGACTAATCGCCGTTTCCACTCATCCGGACTCAGAACTTTTGGTCACTGCAATTGTTGGTATGATCGGTATCCGTCCAACGATCGCAGCGATCAAGGCCAAAAAAGATATTGCACTTGCCAACAAGGAGACTTTGGTATGTGCAGGTCATATTATCATGCCTCATGCAAAGGAGATGGGTGTGTCTATTCTGCCTGTCGATTCAGAGCACAGTGCTATTTTCCAGTGCTTAAACGGTGAGCATGGCAATGAGATATATAAGATCCATCTCACAGCATCAGGCGGTCCTTTCCGCGGAAAGACCAGAGCTGAACTTTCTGAGATGAAAGCAAAGGATGCGCTTAAGCATCCAAACTGGGATATGGGCGCAAAAGTTACTATTGACTCATCAACCCTGGTAAACAAAGGTCTTGAAGTTATGGAGGCCTCATGGTTATTCGGTGTTGATGCAGACAAAATAAATGTTGTTGTTCATCCACAGAGTATTGTTCATTCTATGGTAGAATACAATGACGGATCGGTAATTGCAAAGCTTGGAGCGCCTGATATGCGTCTTCCGATCCAATATGCCCTGTATTACCCAAACAGGAGACCGGCACCGGGTGAAAGAGTGGATTTCTTTGATATCGCAAAACTTACTTTTGAAAAACCGGATACAGACACTTTCAAAGGACTTAAACTTGCATTTTCGGCTTTGAAAAGAGGCGGCAATATTCCTACTGCCTTTAACGCTTCAAACGAGATCGCTGTAAAACGATTTTTAAATGATAAGATCAAATATCTTGAAATACCGGAGTGTATCGAAAAAGCGATGGATGAAATTGAGTTTATAGACAATCCGAATGTTGATGATATACTTGACACGGAGCGCAGAGTAGGTGAATTATTATTATGATCATTGAGAGAAAACATACACGGGAAATATCTATCGGAAATGTAAAAATCGGAAACAACAATCCAATAGCTATCCAGTCGATGACTAACACCGATACAAGGGATGTTGAAAGCACAGTATCACAGATAAACGCCCTGTCAAAAGCCGGATGCGATATCATCAGGTGTGCAGTATTAGATATGGAAGCTGCTAAGGCATTAAAGGGTATAAAAGATAAGATAGATATTCCTCTTGTGGCAGATATTCACTTTGATTATAGGCTTGCGATTGCCGCAGTAGAAAACGGGGCGGATAAAATACGTATAAATCCCGGAAATATTGGCGGTAAAGACAGAATAGAAGCCGTTGTAAATGAATGTAAAAAGAGAAATATTCCTATCAGAGTCGGGGTCAACTCTGGTTCTCTCGAGAAGGACATTATCGAAAAATACGGCTCAGTTACTGCGGAAGGACTTGTGGAGAGCGCTCTCGACAAAGTTAAAATGATAGAGGATGCCGGTTACGACAATCTTGTCATAAGCATTAAATCATCTAATGTATTGATGTGTGCGGATGCCTATAATATAGTATCCGACAAAACCGATTATCCTCTCCATGTCGGTATCACTGAAGCCGGCACGATAAACGCCGGAAACATTAAGTCCTCAATCGGTTTATCGTTGATCCTGTCCAAAGGAATAGGTGATACTATTCGCGTATCACTTACCGATGATCCTATAGAAGAAATAAACTCTGCACGGTTGATTTTAAAAACTCTTGGGCTTAGAAAAGGCGGCATTGAAGTCGTTTCCTGTCCTACTTGCGGGCGAACACAGATCGATCTGATTGGATTGGCCAAACAGGTTGAAAATCTGGCAAAAGATTATACAGACCTTGATCTAAAGCTTGCTGTAATGGGCTGTGTGGTAAACGGACCCGGCGAAGCAAAAGAAGCCGATCTCGGCATTGCCGGAGGTATAGGAGAGGGCTTGCTCATCAAACACGGAGAGATAATAAAAAAAGTTCTCGAAAGCGAATTGCTCGGATGTCTTAAAGCGGAGCTTGACAAACTGGCAAACAAATAAACGGAAGTGAAAGCTTATGACTGATAAATTTGAAAACATTTTTAAGAGTTTTAGTGCGGATGATAAGGATATTTCAAGTTTTATCGGTACAGATAT
>CAJOQF010000266.1 GCA_905236295.1 uncultured Eubacterium sp.
AAATACCTGCTCATTCTCGGTCAAAAGGATGATAACTACATATGCCGGCGGCTCCTCAATGGTCTTTAACAGCGCATTCTGTGCCTGCGGATTCATCTTTTCAGCCTCATCTATGATATAGATCTTGTAATCTGCGGAATACGGCTTTATATCTACCGTATCATTCACCTGTACGCGAATATCATCGACCTTTATCGCACCGCCGTCATGTCCGACATAGATGATATCCGGATGGTTTCTCGACTCCGCCTGTTTACAATCGTGACAGACTCCGCAACCGTCCGCGTCATCTTCCTTACAGACCAGCGCCTTCGCTATGGCATCCGCAAGCATTCGTTTGCCGGAATGATCTTCTCCCTGCAGAATATATGCGTGAACGACATGTTTTTGCGATATCGTTCTCTTAAAATATTCAATTATCTTTTCATGTCCGATTATATTTGAAAATGCTGTCATAACTATCACCTACGTTACAATGTCGATCAACAACCCTCTTATCTCATCGAGCTTATCGAGCAGGTCTATTCCGTCCTTCTCATCGGCAACAAGGGCTTTTGCAAGCTCATCGAGGTTTGCGTCGATTAGTCTAATTATTCCGTACACCCTGTGGCGTCCGCGCCTGTCGAGGAAGTTCTCTCTGGAGAATTTGTGTGAGCGATAGACTACCTCGTTTAAAAAGTCCTTTATCAGAGCGCGATACTTCTTCATGTCGCGTATATCCTTATGTTTGGCTATAATCTCCCCCTGAAGGCTTATGTCCTTTAACAGACCGTTAACCTTTTCCTGAAGATCCGCCTCCGCAATATTGCTCGCAAGCGTAAACTTGAATTCCCCGTCGGTCTTCGTCTGCACCTGGGAATTATCGAGCTGCGGCATATTGTTCATCTGATTGACCTTAATATCCATGCTATCTCTCCAATTCTTTTTAAGAACCGTCTGCGGTGCATCATCCGCCTATGCTATTATACCATACTTGAAATAACTTCTTCAACACACTGATCGAAGTCGTCATTAATATATCGGCGTGTTATGCCTGCTTTTTCAAGGTTTTCCTCGGAAAAATCGGCGTTGTCCGCCAAAAATCTCCTGCACATCTCCTCGTACCTCGGCGGAGTCTGCTTTCGCTCTCTCCTTAGCGCCCTGAAAAGACGCTCTCCATCCTCCACCTCTATGTAGATTGGTACAACGGCGTCCTTATAGTACTCTTTCAGTGACATATATGCCTCGAGCGTGCCGATCATTATATAATTTGCCTCCTCAAGCCTTATCTGCCCGTCATCAGCGGTAAAATAATGCCAGTCCCCGTGCACTGTGGGGTAGGTTCTGCACTCAATGATCCTGCCCGCCTGCTTCAACTCCTGCATCTTTGACTCTGTCACGAAGTTGTACTCTCTGCCCTGAACTTCATTTACGCGCATCGGGCGTGTGGTATATGTCGTAACCTCGCGAAGCTTTTCCCCAAGTTTTTCTATGATAGCTTTATAAATATGATCCTTACCCGTGGAGCTCTTCCCCATCAGGCAAAACAGCTTTCCCATAAATCGTTCCTTCCTCGTCCTGTCTTATTCCCTCGACAGTCAGTCCGAGAATTTGTGCATTCTCGATTGCCATGATCGTTTTTTTATCAAAAATTTCACCCTTTACAATGACCGGTATACCCGGTGGATATACACTGATTGTCTCCCCACAGATTCGACCTTCCAGCGCAAACAGTGATTTTTCAACCGTTTCACGCTCTACCGCTTCCCAAAACTGCATTTTTGTCATCGGTCTTGCAGCGTAGACCCCTTGTCTTTCAAGGGTTTCGCCGTCCCGCAATGTCCTTTTGGAAACCGTGTCGCAATTATCAGAATTTTCTATGCTTTTTAGTGCAATTATCAACCGCTCGAAAGTGCTTTTGTCGTCAGCTACACTGCTTAACAATAAGCAATAGTTTTCCATCGCCATTTCCGGCTGAATTTTATATTTTTCTCTCAACAGGTTGTATATATCTTTACCTGTGAGTTTTCCACATTTTGAAATAATCAGAAACTTTGAGGGGTCAATTTTCGGGCTTTTTCGTCCTTTATCCACTTCTTTTACACAAAAAGGGGTAGTTATCCACTTTAATTGTGTGACGATTTCGTGAAACATCTTTAAGTTATCCACATAGGCACCGAACATATCTTCGCCTTTTTCTTCCAGCCAATCGAGACATGCCTCAAACTGAGCCATAAAAAGATACGATGGAGAACTCGTCATGTAAATATCCAAAAATTCCTGTATTTTATCTGAAATGTAATCCTTTGAAATATTTGAGTTTACATTTATCAGCGCACTCTGTGTATAACATGGCAGGGTTTTATGCAGACTTATCACCTCGATATCCGCTCCCAAATGAAGTGCACTGTCCGGAAAATAGTCGTTAAATCCCAAATGAGCGCCGTGTGCAGCATCAACGATCAACAGAAGATCCCGGCTGTGGCAGAA
>CAJOQF010000267.1 GCA_905236295.1 uncultured Eubacterium sp.
ATGACAAAAATTAAATAATAAGCACAAAAAAACGTGACCACACCCTCATGATGTGGTCACTTTTGTTACTTGCACAATATAATATTAGTATGATAAAATACTAATTTGGTAATTGATGATTATTTTTAAGGAGGAAAAAATGAGTACTTACGCAGTTATTATAGCAGGAGGAGTTGGCTCCCGCATGAATCAGGAAATACCAAAGCAGTTCATAAACGTTTATGACAAGCCTATTATCATATACACATTGGAGGGATTTCAGAATCATCCGCAGATAGATGCTATCGAGGTTGTATGTATCGACGGATGG
This sequence comes from uncultured Eubacterium sp., assembly GCA_905236295.1. GTDB lineage: Bacteria > Bacillota > Clostridia > Lachnospirales > Lachnospiraceae > Eubacterium_C. Next base: position 311 of record CAJOQF010000267.1, read on the forward strand.
CATGATATGCTTTGGGCTTACGCAAAACAGTTCAATATCACAAAGCTTAAATGGGTTATCAGCGGAGGAGCATCTGCGCAGGAGTCAATTTCCAAGGGTGTATTCAATCTTGAGAACGAGTGCAAGCCGGATGATATTGTGATCATTCACGACGGTATCAGACCGATGGTTGACAGGAGTGTGCTTTCAGACATCATAGTAAAGGCTAAGGAGCACGGTAACTGTGTTACATCACTTCCTTATAATGAGCAGATATTCAAGATCGATCCGGAGAACGAGGAGACCACACTCGAGTATATCCCGAGAGAAACATTAAGACGTGTTTCAACACCTCAGGCTTACAGATTCGATATGCTCGATGAGAAATACCACGAGGCATTCGAGAAGAATATCGGAATCGCAGGTTCCAACTATACAAACACCATGATGGTTCAGCTTGGAGTAAGACTCTACTTTGGAGCAGGCTCTGACAAGAACATCAAGCTTACGACCAAGGATGACCTTGAGCTTTTCAAGGGATATATAAGTGCAGACAAGGATACCTGGCTTAAATAAGGATAGAAGAGGGAAAATATGTATAACATTGTACTGGATGGTATTTCTTTCAAGAGGATAATACTTCATCTCGAAGGCGAGGTAGCCGGAGTTGATAGTCTTGATGACTTTCGTTTCTATCTTAAAGAGGAGGAGACGAACAAGCGACTCGAGATTGTCGAGGGAGGCACAACGGGCAACAGGTTTCATCTCAAGATAAACGTGCTTGAAAGATGTAATGAGTACCCTATTCCTACCGGAAAGTGGTCGCTTTTGGCTGACGCCCCTGATGAAAACGCAATACCGGTTTGTATCAGCGACAAGTTAAAAGACGACATAGATTTAGCCAAGAAAAACGATATAAAGCTTATGAGTATGGACTCTATCTTCGACGAGGAAGATGAAGACGAGGAGGAAGAAGAGTCCTATGAAGAGGGGAGCGATATCTCGCTTGAGATGGAAAATGATCTAAAACTCCTCATTTACAAAAAGGCCAATAATTTCTGGAACGGTAAGTCGGAATACACCGAGGACAATAAAGAGTTTTATATTGATGTTGAGTATGTGATTCCACAGCCCAAGAAAAAAGGCTTTGGACATTTTGTGAGAAAACAGTTGAAAAAGATAAAGAAGGCTTTCAGAAAACTGTTTTCAAAAGTCAAGAGCGTTGGCTACAGAGCTTTCTTTTCATTCTTTAACAAGGCAGTAAAAAAGAAGGGCAACAAAGTATTCTTTACTTCCGACAGGGAGGGAATGCTTGCCGGCAACGAAAAATGTATTTATGACAGAATGATCGAGAGAGGACTTGGTGACAAGTACAGATTCTGTTTTGATTTTAAGGACAGTATCAAGTCTAAGCGATCATTCATTAATAAGTTTAAGTTTACGTATTATCTCGCGACATCTGACACGATTTTTGTGGACGATTATCAGCCTGAGATATACAAACCACAGTATGATCCAAGTGTCAGGATAGTACAGCTCTGGCATGCCTGCGGAGCTTTCAAGACAATAGGATTTGAGAGACTCGGGAAAAAGGGCAGCCCGTCATTTACGACGAAGGTTCACAAATGCTATACCCATGTTACGGTCAGCTCGGATCATTCGGGTGATCACAATGCGGAGGCGTTCTGTATAAACAGAAGCAAGTTCTATTCGACTGGAATCCCTCGTACAGACGTGTTCTTTGACGAGGATTACAAGGCGAGCATACGCAAGAAGGTTATAGAGTTGTTCCCGGCCATAAAGGATGCTAAAAAGACCATTCTCTATGCGCCTACGTTCAGAGGAAACAATGCAAAGAGCGCTAAATTCCCGTTCAAGGATGTGGGATTTTCGGCTATCGGAAAGTACTTAAAGAAATCCGATACGCTGATGCTTGTAAAGATGCATCCGTTTGTGCGCACGGAGCTTCCTATACCGGATACCTATAAGAACAACATAATTGATGTTACGAATTATCCTAATATCAATGAGCTTCTTATGGCGATAGATGTTCTTATAACGGATTACTCATCCGTTATTTACGAGGCGGGACTTTTGAAGCTTCCGATGCTGTTTTATGCGTTTGACCTCGATAAATATGACGGAGACCGCGGATTCTATGAGCCGTATGAGGACATGGTTCCGGGAAAGATTGTAAAGAGCTCTGCGGAGCTTATCGATGCGCTTGAAAATGACGATTACGAGGCTGAGAAACTTGATGGATTCCTCACAAAGAACTTCAAGTATCTCGACGGTCATTCCACAGACCGGGTTATTGATCTGTTGTTTGGAAACGAAGATGGACGCTCGCTGGCTTAGTCCGGCGAGTGACTGCTTACGCTAAATGGAGAGAATATAGTGAAAAAATTTATTATGAGAGCACCGGCAAGTCCGTTTGAGAATCCTACTCATAAGGATGCGATTATGAACGATCTGATAAATACAAATTCGGGAAACCTGATTTTCCCGCACAGTATCGCCAGAACGTTGATGAGTGAGGATGTCGAGATTGATTTCTCTAAGATGAATACAATTTTGACGGACGCAGAGATTGCCCAATACAATAAAGAGTACGATGCTTTTATTATACCGCTCGCTAATGCATTCAGAGTGTCATTTATAGGACAGCTCGAGAAGCTTACTTACAATATTAAACGACTTGATATGCCTTGCGTAGTAGTGGGCGTAGGTTATCAGGGCGCTGTCAGCGGAAAGATCAGAGAGAAAAAAGAACTTGACGAGGCGGTTAGAAACTTTGTCGATGCAGTCCTGGAGAAATCCACACGCCTTGGTCTGAGAGGAGAGATAACCGCTGAGTATCTCAAGAAACTGGGGTATGTTCCGGATAAGGATTTTACAGTTATCGGTTGTCCGTCCATGTACCTGTACGGCCCTGAGCTTCCGAAGCCAAAACCGCTCGAGCTTTCAGAAAAGACCAGGATCAACTTGAACTGCAAGGTTGTTCTTCCGGAGAAGATCCACAGATATATGCATGGCGTCTGCGAGAAGATTCCGGATCACATGTATGTGGTACAGAATCTCTATGAGTTAAAGACGATCTTTTGCGGATTGGATCTCACGCTTGCATCAAAGGATAATATCAACAAGAATGATTTCTATCCGTATGATTATTCTCACAGAATTTACAGGGAAAACAAGATCCGCGGATTTGTTTCGGCGGAAGCGTGGTTTGAGTTTTTAAAGAAGAGAGATCTCAATTTCGGAACCAGAATACACGGCAATATCTCAGGCGTACTCTCGGGTGTTCCGACTTTTATAGTTGCGCCTGACGGTCGAGTGAGAGAGCTTGCCGAGTACCACAGGATTCCGAATATTACCATAGATGAACTTGACGAGTCCAAAGATATATTTGAATTGTTGAAAGACGTTGATTTTAACAGTGTCTTGGACGGTCACAAAGAAAGATTTGAGCATTACAAAGAATTTCTCAATGAGAACGGTCTTGAGACTATTTATGATTCCGAAGGAATAGTTTCTAAATTTGACAGGAAGATTAAGGAAATTGATTTTCATGGAGCCGTACTTCCCATGCCATTTGTCTCTTATGACGAACAGCTCGAGGCAATTGACTACTGGCAGTTTTTGTGCACGGATAAAAAGAGCCGGAAACGGATCAATTCCGTGCGAGGAGGAGCAGGCTTGTTAAGGAAGATTGTTCGCAAGATAAGAAGCTGATTTGGAGGGTAAAATGTTTTTGTCCAGAAGAAGACTGACGATATGTTTTCTTGTTTTATCAATACTGTTTGTCGCAGTTATGCCACCGCTTGCCGTACAGGCCAAGACCGGTGTGGCGGGAAAGGCCACTTTGCGTATTTTTTCAACCAGCGATTTTCACGGGCAGGCTGTGACATATTCGTATGATTCGGCCACAGCGCATCCAAACGGAAGTCTTGCACAGGTGGCAAAGGTCATAAAGGATGAAAAAAAGAAGATAGAAAACGGAGCGTCGGTCTTAGTCGACAGCGGAGACACACTGTACGGCCTTGGGACAAGCTCGATCATAGACAAAACAATACCTTCAAATGAGCAGTATATGTACAGGCTTATGGCTTCAATGAACTATGACGCCATAACACTTGGAAATCATGATTTTGATTATGGATACAATTATCTGAAAAAAGCGCTCAAGAATTCAGGACTCACGGATAAGGTGGTGCTCTCAAACGTCAAGAGCGTTACCACAAAAAAATATCCGTGGGCTCAGAGCAGGATAATAAAAAAGAAGGTTACAACTACCGGAGGCGGAACTGTTAAAGTCAAGGTCGGTATAGTCGGGGCTATGGTACCGTCACTGGGATCCTACACACCGTGGAGAGACATATTGGAGACGGAAGATATTCTCGAGTGTGTGGAAGAACAGGTGGAGGAGCTTAAGGATAATAACGCCGACGTTGTTATAGTTATAGCTCACTCCGGATTGGGAACAGAGGAAGAACCGGAGTACAAATGCAATGATGTGGGATATCAGATCGCGCATATTGACGGAGTCGACGCAGTATGCCTGGGACATACTCATCGCAACTATCCGGCAGACAACGCCTATACACAGAATGCCTACACCTATAACAATGTAAATACAAAAACCGGACTTATAAACGGCGTGGCAGTGGTTCAGGAGGCTGATCACGGCGCTGCGCTCGGAATCACGGATCTCACCTTAAAAGTGGATTCAAAGGGCAAGGTTAAGGTTACAAACCGTAAAGTCACGCTTCGCGAGATCACATCGGCTGATGAGGAAGATGCTTCGATCGTAAAACTC
>CAJOQF010000268.1 GCA_905236295.1 uncultured Eubacterium sp.
GAAACGCATCTCTTCCGTACACGGGGAGCGCACAGCAACCGGCAGTTCCAGTCAAAGATACGGACGGAAACACTGTATCATCTGCAGGATATACAACTTCGTATACAAACAATGTCAATATCGGATCCGCGACGGTTACGGTAAACGCAAAGGGCGTGGTAGGCGGAGTGACCTACAAGGGGTCGGCATACACTACATTTAACATCACTGCCTGCACACTTTCGGACTCCAATGTCACCCTCTCCGACACAGCCTACATCTATGACGGCACGGCAAAGACCCCGACTGTCACGGTAAAAGTAGGAGACAGGCCTCTGGTGCAGGGAACGGACTACACCTATGTTTATAACAACAATATCAGCGTGGGAACCGGATCGGTCACTGTGACCGGCAAGGGAAATTATACAGGCACGGCGACTCAGACGTTTACGATAATTGATGAAAACAATGCGAGCGTAAAGAAGCTTGAGAGTATGACCCTATCGTTTACCACGGCAACCTACACCGGAAGTTCTATTATGCCGACGGTGACGGTAAAGGATGTAAACGGAAATATAGTACCGACGGCAGGATACTCAGTAGAGTATAAGAATAATATTAATGTGACAAATGCAAATTCGCTTGCGACGGTAACGGTAAAGGGTAAGGGCAGTCTGGTAAGCGGTTATTACTACTCGGGAACGCTCACATCTGATTTTACGATCACTAGAGCATCGCTGAGCGGAGCGACCATAAGCCTCTCGCAGTCAGCCTACACATATGACGGCACTCAGAAGATGCCGACTGTGACAGTTTCAAAAAACAGCAGGACATTGACCCGCAACACAGACTATACACTTGAGTACTCAAATAACATCAACGTAGGAACAGCGACAGTGACAATTACTGGAATAGGAAACTATACCGGCACGGCCACAAAGCAGTTTACGATCAATGCGGCTTCCTCGTCGGATGATGGAAATGATAGTGGCTCAACAACCGATGAGAATCCATATAATGTAAGCTCGGTTGCGCTCTCATATAAGGTTGTGACGTATTCGGGAGGATCCAAAACACCTACAGTCACAGCGAGAAACACAAGCGGGGCAAAGATTTCCGAGACATACTATGATGTGTATTATGATGACAATATAAATGTCGGTACGGCGACTGTCAGTATCCGGTTTACGGGATTATATGCTGATAATGGCACATACACCAGAGCATTTACGATAAGACCGAAGGGGACAGAATTAAAGTCCAACTTAAAGAGATATTCATCCTACAAGAAGGTAAGGATCTATATCAAGAAACAGAAAACCCAGACCACAGGATATCAGATAAAGTATTCAAAGAAGATTGGGATGGGAAGCGCGAAGACGATCAGCGTTAAGAAATCGTCTTCGAGTGTTCTGCTTACAAACTTAAGCAAGGATGCACGTTATTATCTTAAGGTGCGCACATACAAGACCATTGATGGCGAGAGGATCTACTCCGCATGGTCGGGAAAATACCACTTTGACAATTAAACAAAGCTGTTATAAAATAAAGTCTGCCCGAAAGCTTACGGGCAGACTTTTTAAATTGATGGCTGGAGAGTCTCCAAAGAGACCGATTTTGCTATTCGGAGTTGTACCCAAGCTGGCCGAAGGGACCGCACTCGAAATGCGGCAGGTCGCGTAAGCGGCGCGAGGGTTCAAATCCCTCCAACTCCGTTAATTCTATTCGCAGGGTACCGCCGTGCTATTGTATTTGTCTACTTCACTGCGATCTTGATGGTTTTTGTAACGCTTGAAGCCTTGTACTTTGAGGTTGCTTTCGCGCTTATCTTTACCTTAAGATTGTAATTGCCTTTCTTAAGTCCCTTCTTTACAGTGACTTTTCCTGACTTGTTTACAGAGATCTTTTTGCTGCCTGAGCTGACCTGCTTGAAAGTCAATGCGCCCTTGGCGGTAGCCTTGAGATTAAAGCTTACAGTCTTTTTCTTTAAATTCTTATACTTGAGGGTCTTCTTTGTAGTATTAAGTTTTATAGTCTGTGCTTTCTTGGAAGAACTGCTTTTCTTGACCGTGATGGTAACAATATGAGTCTTTCCGCCTGCGGACTGATCCTCGGTGTAGGTGTATGTGTATCCGTTGTCATTTCCGGTAACGATCTTTCCGTAGTTTGCCTTCATGGTGAAGGTGTATCCGCTTGCAACGGTCACGTTGAAGCCGTAGGTTGTAAATGCCTGTCCGTCAACGGTTACGATGTCTGTTCCGATGGGATTTCCTGACTCGTCCTGTGCGATGAACTGTATCGGTGTGCCTGAGTAGAACTGGGTATCCTTTACAACGCCGTCTGCTTCTGCTCCTGATTTGTCAACTTCCGCAGTCTTAATTGTGATGTTTGAATCAACACTTCCCTTGATATCCTGTGTGCCGTATACATAGATGGTAACCGGCTTTGAAGCCTTGATAGCTGAGCCGCTCTCAACGGTTAAGTCGTTGATATACATAGCGTCGGCAATGCCTTCCGTGCCGTCTGCAAGATCAAGATTCCAGGTGGAATTGTTCTTTAAGGTAACGTTTACGGCGTTGTTTACCTGAGCGCTTGCTGTGTTGTACTGTGCGCCGATCACGCGGTAATCTGTAAGATTGCCCTTGCGGTAGTCGCCGTGAGTGTAACCCTCAAGAACAGTGCCGTTTGCCACGGTCTTGTTGTTCTGATCCATATGTGTGCCATATGAAGATGAGATGGTTCCGGTGAGGGTTGCTGCGTCGAGAGTGACATTTAATGCCTCGCGCTTGTTGTAAATATTGTTCCAGATGTTTCCGTCATAGCTTCCGTTTTTGAGGGTTGCGTTGCTGTCAGCGATGGTGGTGTTTGTGTATTTTGCGTTGTTGCCCTGATCGTCGATCGTGTATGTGGTATTGCCCGGATTACCCGCATCATCTGACTCAACAAGTTCTACGAGCGTTCCACCGTAGTTGTGATCGTCCCCGAGATCGATATCAGCGTTGTCGAAGACAACGTTTGTGTAGCCTTCGTTTGCTGCGCCGGATTTGATCTGTACAACAGTGTCTTCTGCCTCAACCTTTGAATCCTTGATGGAGATCGTGCCGCCGTTGTTCTGCTGGGTCATAATGGCGATCCTTCCGGAGTCGAGGGTGGAATTTGTGTAGTAAGCGGATGACTGCTGAGAAGCCATGATCTGTACATAGTCGTCAGAGTAGAATTTTACATTGTCGAATTTGTCATATACTCCGGAATCAGCGTATGCTACATATCCTGAGCCTGTCTGCTTGAATCCGTATTTCACTCCGTTTACAGTCTTGACTGCATCATAGTTTGCCTCGTTTTCTGCGGCACTCATAACGCTTACGCTTCCGATGCCGGCAACGACATTTGATACGTCAAGGGCATATGTGCCGGTGTTGCTGTACGCCTCGCCTGAATCGGTGGAGAGCACTCCCCATCCGGATGAAACTATCAATGAATCAGTGTATTTTCCCTGACCTGCTCCGAGAATGTTGGTTGCGCGGACGGTTCCCTCGATTCCGAGAGCGAAAGGAGTTCTCTTCATCATCGGTACGACAAGGGCATCATATTCTGCATCGGTGTCAGTGCCCTCCTCGGTATAGATAACCGAGTCATCAATATTTAACACGCCGCTTTCTTTAGCGGCAGCGGCGGTGCGGATCACGCCGGCAGTGTGGATGTAGGAATTGTTTAAAGATACGTTCGCGCTTCCCTGAGCGAGGATCACTGCGGCCTCACCCTGAAAATCGTTTGCGCCGTCACCGAGTGCCTCGAAGTTTACCTTGTTGATGATAAACGGTGAACTGTCTACAGTCACGCCGTTAAAGAATGCACCGTTTGATACCAGGCTTCCGTCTGACATCCCGGTTGCCGAATACTTAACATTTGTAAGGAGAGATGGGATGGTCTCGTTGTCGTTGATCTTTCCGTTTTCAACCTTGAGCGCCTGTCTGAATGTGTACTGCGCATCATTTCCTGCCATGTTCATGAACTTTGCAAATTCTTTGTGCTCAACTGTTCCGGCAGTGGTCTCAAATGAGTAGGTTCCGGCTTTCAGTTTGGTTTTGCCGTCTATGTAGTCGATAATGTCTTCCTGTTGTTCGTTCACAACCAGAGTCAATACGCCCTGTGTGCCGTTGATCGTATCGGCTGTGTAGGTCTCTGTCTTTCCGTCGTCTGTTGTAACAGTTACGGAAGTGATGTTCGTTGAGGCTGACGGGGAGTTTATCGTGTCGTTGTCCGTCGCGTGCGTCTCAACGTACTTTGAGCCGGTGGTGTAGGCTGTGATGGTGCCGTTTACCGAGCCGCCGGCTGATGTGCTTGCCATGGCAGTCATAGGAGCGGCGATCACGCTCATCACTGTAGCTAAGGCAAGAACTTTAGCAAACATTTTTCTTTTCATTAATTTCCTCCTTTTCCGACTTTTTTACATGTTAAAAAGTCAAACAATTTTGCTTCGTGTTTGCAATTATTTCATAATTTTCAGACATTTAACACGTAATTATTTTTGAAAAGTTGGGCAGAAATTTTGTCGGTGAAAAGAGGGACGCAACAAATATTATCTTAGATAATAAATGCTTAATTTGTAATAATCAGGGAAATATGTTAGAGTCAATGCCATGAGTGAAATTATTTTGGCGAGCGCCTCCCCGAGACGGAGAGAGCTGCTTGAAATGTTGGGATTGGAATTTGAGATAGACACCGCGGATATTAATGAAAAGATCGGCATCACAGAGCCGGAGAAGCTGGTGCAGGAGCTCTCTTACAGGAAGGCGGCGGCAGTTGCCGCACATCACCCGGATTCGATAGTGATCGGCGCGGATACTGTGGTGGCGTTGGACGGAGTGATCATGGGCAAGCCGACCGATGAGAAGGATGCGCTTAAGATGTTAAAACTTCTCTCCGGCAGGACGCATCAGGTTTTTACCGGAGTGACGATAATCCACAGTGGAGTTACTACATTTGCCGAGTGCACACATGTGACAATGTTTGAAAATGATGAGGAACTCCTTAAAGCCTACATAAGGACCGGCGAGCCCATGGATAAGGCGGGAGCCTACGGGATTCAGGGCAAGGGCTGTGTGCTGGTAAAAAAATTCTGGGGAGATTACTTTAATGTGGTCGGGCTTCCGGTGGCACGGGTTTACCGCGAGCTTATGAGTATAGGAAAAGCATTTTGAAACGGAGCAGATAATGGATCAGTTTGAGATAATCGCGCCCTGTCATTTCGGACTTGAGGCGGTGTTAAAAAGAGAGATAATAGACCTTGGATATGAGATAAGCGAGGTCATGGACGGCAGAGTCACCTTTATCGGTGATGCGGATGCTGTCTGCAGGATGAATATATGCTCGCGCACGGCGGAGCGATTTCTTGTAAAACTCGGAAGCTTTAAGGCGGAGAGTTTTGAGGAGCTGTTCCAGGGGACTAAGGCTTTGCCACTGGAGCAGTTTATCCCGAAAAACGGAAAATTCTGGGTGACAAAGGCGGCGAGCATAAAGAGCGCACTTGTCTCGGTGCCTGATATTCAGTCCGTGATGAAGAAAGCGATGGTAGAAAGACTCGGTGAAGTCTATGGTATAAAATGGTTCGAGGAGGACGGAGCTTCCTATCCGATACGTGTCTTTATAAATAAGGATGAGGTTACGGTCGGCCTTGATGCGAGCGGTGAGTCGCTTCACAAGAGAGGATACAGACTTTTGAAGGCAAAGGCGCCTCTGCAGGAGAATCTCGCGGCATCGCTGATCATGCTTACCCCGTGGAAAAAAGACCGCATCCTTGTCGATCCGTTTTGTGGTAGCGGCACATTTGCGATAGAGGCTGCGATGATGGCGGCAAATATTGCGCCCGGAGTCGGAAGGGAATTCACATCGATGAAGTGGGACAACTTTATTCCGAAGAATCTGTGGAAAGATGCAAGGGAGGAAGCGCTCGACGAGGAAGACAGACATATAAAGACCGATATTCAGGCATACGATATCGATGCTGATATAATAAAGGCTGCCAGGGAGAATGCAAGGCTTGCCGGAGTGGATGATCTCATTCATTTCCAGGTCAGGGATGTTGCCGACCTCTCTCATCCGGGGCAGTATGGATTTATCATAACCAACCCGCCCTACGGTGAGAGACTTGAGGAGAAGGAAAACCTGCCGGCTCTCTACAAGACCATTGGCGAAAGATACCGTCAGCTTAAGAACTGGTCGATGTATCTGATCACATCGTATGAGGATGCACAAAGATATATCGGAAGAAAGGCTGATAAGAACCGAAAGATATACAACGGAATGTTAAAGGCCTACTATTTGCAATATATGGGGCCGAAGCCTCCGAGAAGATAAAAAATGAGCTTGCCGTTTGGCAAGCTCGTTTGCTTTCGGTATTAAGTTTTGTTCAGTCTGCGGGATGCGCAGCAACGTATTTTTTGAGGGCTTCAAAGCTCTCGGGGCTGAGTACATGCTCTATGCGGCACGCATCTTCCACTGCGATATCCTCGGGAACACCGATGGAGTGCAGCCAATTGCTGACAAATTCGTGTTTTTCGTAGGTCCTCTCAGCGATCTCGCGACCTTCATCTGTCAGGAAGATAAATCCTGAATTGTCAACGATTATCAGTTTCTTCTCGCGCAGGTGTTTCATCGCAACGCTTATGCTTGATTTTTTGAAATCCATCTCGTTTGCAATGTCGACGGAGCGAACAACCGGAAGTCTGCGGGAAAGAAGAAGTATTGTCTCTAAATAATTTTCTGATGATTCACTTGTCTTCAAAAATCTTACCTCCACATATATTGTCATCTGTGTTCGATGACGGTCTTACTTTGGTTAGAGTAAGTTAACTTCTGTAATAAATATCTAATATACTATCACACTTTGACCCGAAGGTCAAAGAAAATATGAACTGAACCGATTTTCGTTGTGATGCAAAAAAAAGCGTGATATATTATTTGTATGTGAATTATGGATAATAATGTGATCTGAAGATAATTAGGAGTGTATATGAGCTGCGATATCAAGGACAATAAACGACAGACATTCTGGAAGAAAATGAGACGCCAGTACGCTACACCTGTGACTATAGGTGTGCTTATCGTAAATATTATCTTTATAATGTTTGTGGGATTTGGCTTTAAGAGTGTTTCCGACAGAACCGTACAGGCTGAGACTGTTGATTTCAATGAGGGATGGACGCTTGTAAGAGAAGGTAAGGATGACGAGCAGATTGAACTTCCGTATTACGATAAGAGTGAGGCGGGGGAAAAGCTGGTCCTTATAAATACCCTCGATGATAGCATGGCAGGACAGACTCTTTCCTATGCTGCGGACAACCAGATAATAATCGTTCAGGTTGACGGCGAAGTGGTTTATAAATACGGAACAGAGCAGAGGGGGGGATTTTTGGGAGCCCCTAAGGATGAAACTGCGGATGCTTCGGGTATGGAGGATAATACCACCGATGCCCTGACCGAAAACTTCGAAGGCGACTCTTCGGATGAAGATTTTGGATGGAAAAACCATGCCAAGCTTGATGCGGCGTTTTCGGAGCTTGAGGCGTCCAGCTTTAGTACCGGAGCATCCCAGCATTTTATCAACATTCCCACAAGCTTTGAGGATGGTACTATAGAGATTATAATAACCTCACGGGAGGAGAATGCGGCGGCGCACATAAGCAGCATGACAGTGGGTCCGGAGTCCGATGCGATAGTTTCGCTTATGGTTTCAAACGCTCCGGGAATAGTCAGCGTTGTCATAATACTGATGTCGGCCATTATACTTATACTTCTCTCGATCATACAGCTGTGCTCAAAACAAAATCCCTCGGGAATGCTGTGTCTTTCTTTCTTCTTTGTGGATGCAGGTATCTATTACCTTATGGAGACGAGGATCGTTTCGCTCTTTGCGGAATCGGATGTGCTCTCGGGAGTGATATCAAGCAGCTGTCTGATAATGATGCCGATACTTCTTGCGCTCTATTTTGAGAAACGATTTGGTGCTACTACTCGCAATCGATGGAACGTACTTATACTTATCGGAGTAATGAATCTGGTAGCTTCCATAGTGATGCTCAGGTTTGATCAGAATGAAGTTTTCACCCACGTCTCACATTTTGGAGGATTTGATATCCTGCTCCTGGTGTGTGTCGTAGTCATGTTTACATACTTCGGACTTGCGATAACAAGTCTGTGGGTGACAAACAAGAATATAGAGCGCATCGCTATGGCGATATTGATATTCGGGGTGGTATGCGAACTCATATCATCAACTACAAGTACGGTTCAATGGGTAAGCTCCATGGGCAGAAACTGTTTTGTCGCTTATGCTGTTATTATGCTTCTCGCCCATATTTTTGACATGACTGCCAGATATGCCGAAAGCTTCAGGCGCAATGCCAGACTGTTGAAGCGCCAGGTGAAAATAGCCGAGAAGAATAATGCAGAATTAAAGGCGGCAAATGAAGTTGCAGAGGAGGCAAGACGCCAGGCGGAGGCAGCGGCAGAGGCTAAGGGTCGGTTCTTGGCAAATATGTCACACGAGATAAGGACTCCGATAAATGCGGTTCTGGGAATGAATTCTATGATTCTTCGCGAGACCACGGAGGCGGATATCAAGGGCTATTCGATGGATATTGACAGTGCGGGACAAAGTCTCCTTTCGCTGGTAAACGATATTCTAGATTATTCAAAACTTGAGTCCGGAAAGCTTGAGATCATTCCGGTTGAGTACGATCTCTCAAGCCTTGTAAATGATGTTGTAAACATGATAGCGAAAAAAGCTCAGGATAAGGAGCTTAAGTTTGAGATAGATATTGAGGAGAGTCTTCCGTCCAGACTTATGGGAGATGATGTGCGGATCCGTCAGGTGCTTATAAACATCCTCACAAACGCTGTCAAATACACGCATGAGGGAGGATTTACACTCACTATAAAAGATGCGGGTGGCTCCGATGATGAGACGCTTCGCATGTATGCTTCGGTGAAGGATACGGGAATAGGCATAAAGGAAGAGGACATAGGAAAGCTCTTCGAGGAGTTTGAGCGCATTGAGGAGAGCAGAAACCGCAATATCGAGGGCACGGGGCTCGGTATGAACATCACCACCTCGCTTCTTGATATGATGGGATCAAAGCTCGAGGTTCAGAGCGTTTACGGAGAGGGATCGGATTTCTTCTTTACGATCGATCAGAAAATCGTGGACGCTACTCCTATCGGCGATCTGAAAGAGCGCATAAGGAGGATGAGCGAGGAGTACAATTATTCCGTAACGTTTGTGGCTCCGGAAGCCAGACTTCTGGTTGTCGACGACAATGAGATGAACTTAAAAGTATTTACAAGCCTGCTAAAGGAAACCTGCGTAAATATTGACGAGGCAGAGAGCGGGGCGCAGGCTTTGGATCTTTGCCGCGACAATAAATACGATATTATATTCCTCGATCATATGATGCCGGGAATGGACGGGGTGGAGACCTTAAAACGTCTCAAGGAAATGGAGGATACGACAAACCTTGAAACACCTACTGTCGCGCTCACGGCAAATGCGGTGAGCGGAGCCAGGGAAGAGTATCTCGAGCATGGATTTAACGATTTCCTCTCGAAGCCTGTGGAACCGGACAAGCTCGAGGCGATGATAGTTAAATATCTTGATCCTGCGCTTGTGATAACAGACAAGGCGGAGATTGAGGAGATTAAAAAGCTTCTCGGCGCGGGGCAAAAGAACGACAAACAGGGCAAAGAGATGCCGCAATCAGGTTCCGGCAAAAAGCATCCCGGCATAGAAGGCATTGATTGGGAGCGGGGCATAAAGAATCTGGCTTCCGAGGAATTGCTTGTAGGAATGATGGGAGATTTTAAGAGAGCGATCCATACCGAGGCGGATTCGCTTGAAAACTTCTACAACGGCATGATAGACGGAGGGGAGGATGCCATATCGCAGGAGAAGGGACAGTCATATCTTGACCTCTATCGCATCAAAGTGCACGGCATGAAATCCTCTTCTGCGATGATAGGAGCCTGCGGTCTGTCAAAGAAGGCGCTTGAACTTGAGATGGCCGCAAAGGAAAGGGATTTTAAGACCATTTATTCCAAGACGGATGAATTCCTGTGGCTCTGGAGAGACTTTGACAACAGACTCTCCGCGGTAATTGTCGAGAAGGATGACAAAAAGGAGATAGAGAATGTAGATGAACTCAGATCTCTGGTGGATCAGATAAAGACAGCCATGGAAGATTTTGATGTGGACGTTGCAGATGAGAATATCGAGACGCTGAAAGGGTTTGCCTACAACTCAGATGAACAGACCGGGGCGCTTGAGGCTTTGGCGGCGGCGGTTGCCAATCTTGAGACGGACGACATTCCGGATCTTTGCGACAGATTTATTCAATCCTTAGAGTAAGGTGATAGTTTATGGGAA
>CAJOQF010000269.1 GCA_905236295.1 uncultured Eubacterium sp.
CTGCATAATGGCGCCGATATACTCGCTCGTAACCATTATCTCCGCCTCAACCACGGGTTCCTCCAGATAATCTATCTCGGAAGGATCCGGAAGATTTGACGGATTGGTGAGCTCTATCACCTCGCCGTTTGTCTTATAAACCTTGTAGATAACGCCGGGTGCCGTGGTGACAAGATCGAGATTGTACTCTCTTTCAAGTCTCTCCTGAACGATCTCAAGATGTAAAAGTCCCAGAAATCCGCATCTGAATCCAAATCCCAACGCTACCGAAGTCTCCGGCTCATACATAAGTGCCGCATCATTCAACTGCAATTTCTCGAGCGCGTCCCTAAGATCCGGATACTTAGCTCCGTCAGCCGGGTACATTCCGCAGTAAACCATTGGATTGACCTTTTTGTATCCCGGAAGTGCTTCTGCACACGGATTTGCGGCATCAGTAACAGTATCACCGACCTGTGTGTCAGAGACATTCTTGAGGCTCGCCGTTATGTAACCAACCATACCTGCAACCAGCTCATCACAAGGGATAAACTGACCCGCTCCGAAATATCCGATCTCGACAACCTCAGCCTCAGCCCCCGTCGCCATCATGCGGATACGGTTTCCCGGACGGATGGTTCCCTCCTTGATTCTGACAAAAACGATAACGCCCTTGTACGGATCATATAGAGAATCAAATATAAGACATTTGAGCGGAGCCGCCGGATCGCCGGGCGGAGCCGGAATCTTTTCCACTATCGCCTCCAGTACCTTCTCCACACCCAGTCCCGTCTTTGCGGAAATCTGAGGGGCATCCTGCGCCTCAAGTCCTATCACATCCTCTATCTCGTCTATTACGCGCTGAGGCTCGGCACTCGGAAGGTCGATCTTGTTTATAACAGGAAATACATCCAGGTCATGGTCAAGCGCCAGATATACATTTGCAAGAGTCTGCGCCTCTATTCCCTGGGCAGCATCGACTACGAGAATTGCCCCGTCACAGGCGGCAAGACTTCTAGACACCTCATAGTTAAAATCGACGTGTCCCGGAGTATCTATGAGATTAAAGATATACTCCTCTCCGTCGTTTGCCTTGTAGATAATGCGGACTGCCTGCGCTTTAATGGTAATACCTCTCTCCTTTTCGAGGTCCATATTATCAAGTACCTGCGAAGACATCTCCCTCTCTGTAAGGAGACCCGTCATCTCTATAAGTCTGTCGGCAAGTGTTGATTTGCCGTGGTCAATATGTGCTATAATACAAAAATTTCTTATTTTACTCTGATCAATCATGATTTCTATCTTACAACATTTCCAAACAATATAAAAGCGTTAATTTATACTATCATAACGCAAAAATAATTAAAGTCATACATGACACTCGATTAAACAAGTGTTATAATATCATTCGACTATCAAAAAAGGAGGATAGTAAAATGCCGATAAAAGTAAAAGATTCACTGCCGGCGGCAGCTATATTGGAAGAAGAAAATATATTTGTTATGACGGAATACAAGGCTATGCGGCAGGATATCCGTCCTCTTAAGGTATTGATACTTAACCTTATGCCGACAAAGATTGTCACAGAGACACAGTTTTTGAGAAAGCTCTCAAACACTCCGCTTCAGGTCGAGGTTGAGTTCTTACAGACCAGTTCATACCGTCCGACACATGTAGAGCCTTCACATCTGGACACATTTTATCTGACATTTGACAATATAAAGGACAGCAAATACGACGGAATGATCATCACCGGTGCTCCGATCGCCCACATAAAATATGAGGACGTTGAATACTGGGATGAGCTCTGCACGATAATGGAGTGGTCAAAGACCCACGTTCACTGTGTATTCCACAGCTGCTGGGGAGCATTTGCGGGACTTCACTACCACTACGGCATAAACCATTTTGAATACGAGCAGAAACTCCACGGCATTTACGAGCATATTATACTCAAGCCTAAATCTCCTCTGTTTCGTGGATTTGATGACGTCTTCTATGCCCCACATTCACGTGAGATAGGCATTGATCCAAACGAACTTTTGATGATACCGGATCTCGAAATCATGGCGATGTCAAACGTAGCAGGCTTTACTATGGCAAAGACCGTCGACAGCCACGACTTTTTCGTGCTGTGTCATCCGGAGTATGACGCCGAAACCCTGAAACTGGAATACGACCGTGATACCAAGGCCGGACTTAACCCGCCAATCCCGGTAAACTACTACCCGGATAACGACCCGACAAAAAAACCGATTGTCAACTGGCGCTCCGCCGGTCAGCTTCTGTTCTCAAACTGGCTTAACTACTATGTATACCAGACAACACCATACGATATCAGAACAATTTAAAAATAGGACCTATGATTACCGTCATAGGTCCTATTTTTTCTCAATATCAGTGTGCCATCTCGAATCTTCCTGTTTGTTTGCCAAGGCAAATCCCTGCATCTTTGCTTTGTGTTCCTCATCAGGAGTGAGTACAGGATGTGCAAACTGATGTCCGTTGTCCTCCACATATTCAATTCGTCCGTTTTTGATCCATTCCCTGACCTTCCACTTTGAGAGTCCAAACTCGCGACACACATCGCGTTCAGTCACATCATTGTCGCGGATAAATTCACGCACTTCTTTAAAAAGGTTCTGTTCCTTGCAGACCCCGCAGTATTCTTCCTCACTGTCATTCGGAAGCATCCTGCCACAGCCCTGACAAACCTTTACATCAGAGAAAAACAGTTTTTGTGGTTTGTCCATTTATACACCCCCTTTTATCTATTTACGATATTCAATACGCCCGGATTTTATCCACTCACGCAGGGTTTCCCTGGGTATATTGAAAGCCTGTGCAACCTCGCGTTCAGTCACATCATTATCGCGTATGTAATCTCTTATCTTTTTGAAGGTTTCCTCCTCCTCACATCTCCTGCAGAGGTCACCCTTTGTCATCTTTCCAAGCTTCTTACCGCAAATCCTGCAAGTAGGTCCGTCTACCTCAAAAAAGCCCATATTCTCATCTCCATATCTTCAATCGCAAATCCACGAAATCAAAAGAATCGCATACCGTCCTTTGTCTCGGCGTACGTTACCTCTTTCTTGTAATTCGGAACGACACTTCCACCCGTCAATTCGCTGAGTTTCTTTTCAAATGAGTCCTTTCCGTCCTCAGGAATAACCATGTGAAGGATAACTTCCTCGGTGTACTCCGTCTCGGGATTTGGAAATCCCATCTCCGATATAATGTACTGCAATTTTCCAAGCGTAGTGTAATCACATTTTACATCAGCTTCCACTCCGCTTGTGGGCTCAACTATCTCGCAGTTTTTTAAGCCCTCGTTCACTGCCGCCTGATACGCCCTGACCAGTCCGCCGGTTCCGAGAAGTGTGCCGCCGAAATATCTCGTCACAACAACAACACAGTCAACAAGTCCGTTTTTAGTGAGGACATCAAGCATAGGTCTGCCCGCTGTGTGTGACGGTTCTCCGTCGTCGCTGCAA
>CAJOQF010000270.1 GCA_905236295.1 uncultured Eubacterium sp.
GGCTTCTCACCCTCAAATACGGAGACGCCATTTCATCTTATCTGAATACAAAATATTCGGTTATCGCCATAGGAAGGGTTATGACCTGCGTGCTCGGAATGGTGGTCAGGCGAGAACGTGAGATCCGCGATTTTGTAAAGACGCCGTTCTACAGAGTGATTCTAAACGGAAAACTTTTTGGTGAGACGATAGAGGGCGAGTGGAAGGCGGTCGAGGGCTCGGAGTATTTCGAATCACCCCTGCTCTACAAGGAGAACGGGTTTAAAAAGGAGGAGGACGCCAAGGCACTGATCGCGGAGCAGATGTCGCTCCCGGACTCGGTTGGAGAAAACCCGGTTCCTGAGCCTGTCGAAGGAACAAGTCTTTCGGCGACAATAGAAAAAATCGAGCGAAAGACCGAAAAGAAAAATCCACCCCTCCTCTACAACCTTGCCGAGCTTCAGAACCAGTGTTCCAGGTTTTTCAAGATAAGTCCGGACGAGACACTTAATATCGTCCAGTCGCTGTATGAGAAAAAGCTTGTGACCTATCCGAGAACCGACGCGAGAGTACTCTCAAGCGCGGTCGCAAAGGAGATCACAAAGAATTTAAAGGGGCTTGCCGGAATAAACATGATGGCTCCGTTTGTAAACTACATTTTGGAGGAGGGACGCTACAAGGGGCTTGAAAAGACAAAATATGTAAATGACAAGCAGATAACAGACCACTATGCGATCATTCCCACGGGAGCCGGTCTGTATGAGATGAAAAAACTAAAGGATATCGAGCTTAAGGTCTATGAGACCATAGTGCGAAGATTTATCGCAATATTCTATCCGCCTGCCGTCTACAAAAAGATATCACTCACGCTAGCAATAGGAGATGAGAGATACTTTTCAAATTTCAAGGTGCTTGAGCAGGCAGGATTTTTTGAGGTGATGGATTACACCTTCAAAAAGAAGGACTCAAATGCCGAGGCAGGTAACGATTCCGAGGGTGAGAATAAAGACAACCCTGACGAGGAAGATGAAAAGAGTGTTAAGGCGGATTTCATCGAAAAGCTTTCGGGATTGAAAAAAGGTGATGAGGTCGCAGTCAATGATCTCTATATCAAAGAGGGAGAGACCTCGCCTCCGAAGCGTTACAATTCAGGATCGCTGATCCTTGCAATGGAGAATGCAGGACAGCTGATAGAGGATGAGAGCCTTCGCGAGGAGATCAAGGGAAGCGGTATCGGTACCAGTGCGACCCGAGCCGAGATACTTAAAAAACTCGGTGACAAGAAGTACTTAAAGACAAATAAAAAGACACAGATAGTTACTCCGACCTTGCTTGGTGAGATGATACATGATGTGGTCGCCTCGTCGATAGCATCCCTGCTTGACCCGAAACTTACCGCCAGCTGGGAGAAAGGGCTTTCGATGGTTGCCGGCGGAGAGATCACCGGTGACGAGTACATGGAAAAGCTTGAGGGATTTATTAAGAGAAGGACAGCAGGAGTGATGGCTTTGCGAAACCGTGGACAGTTGAGACAGTATTTTGATTATGCCGCAAAATACTACAAGAAAGATAAGTGCGGTCATTGAGCCTGTCGAAGTGACAGTATAGGAGGAAAATATGGACAAGATAAAAAATGAGGATCTGTTTAACCTCGAAGAGACAATAGCGGCAGATCTTATAAAAAAATATGACTACCCGTGGGAAGTGCTCCCGCATATCAGCGATTACATAAAGGAGCTGGGGGAGACCCTCGATGAGGAAAAATACTACAGAAAGGGTGCGGATGTATGGATAGCGAAAAACGCGACCATTTTCGACACAGCATATATCAAGGGACCGTGTATCATAGGCGAGAATGCTGAGGTAAGACAGTGCGCTTTCATCCGCGGCAATGCGATCGTCGGAGAGAACTGCGTAGTCGGAAATTCGACTGAGTTAAAGAACGTTATACTCTTTAACAATGTTCAGGTTCCGCATTACAATTATGTCGGCGATTCGATTCTGGGATACAGGGCTCACATGGGAGCAGGCTCAATCACATCAAATGTAAAGTCAGATAAGACCCTTGTGGTAATAAAGGGCGAGGACAAATACGAGACCGGACTAAAGAAGGTCGGAGCAATCCTTGGAGACGGGGTTGAGGTCGGATGCAACTCGGTTTTAAACCCGGGAACTATCGTTGGAAGGAATTCAAATATCTATCCTCTTTCTCCGGTCAGAGGAGTGGTTAAGGAGAACTGCATTTACAAAAGTTCTGATGAAATAGTGGATAAAAGATAAAAAATATGAGATAATCGTTTTAATTTATTAAAGGAGGTAGTGGCGATGATCTACACACAGGAAGTTGAGCACATGTGCCCTGTTGCCAAGGGTGCAAAGCATGACCCGGCGCCTATCCCGGAGGAGGGCAAATGGGTACATTCAAAAAAGATTGAGGACATTTCAGGATTTACGCATGGCGTAGGCTGGTGTGCACCTCAACAGGGAGCATGTAAGCTTTCGTTAAATGTCAAAGACGGTATTATTGAGGAAGCTTTGGTAGAGACTATAGGATGCTCCGGAATGACACATTCGGCAGCAATGGCAGCCGAGATATTGCAGGGCAAGACTATTCTTGAGGCATTGAATACAGATCTCGTTTGCGATGCTATAAACACAGCTATGAGGGAGCTCTTCCTCCAGATAGTATACGGAAGAACCCAGTCTGCATTCTCTGACGACGGATTGGCTATAGGAGCAGGTCTCGAGGATCTCGGAAAGGGACTTCGCTCTCAGGTCGGCACAATGTACGGCACGAGAGAGAAGGGCGTTCGTTACCTTGAGATGGCTGAAGGATATGTAACAGGACTTGCGCTTGATGAGGATGACGAGGTTATCGGATATCAGTTCGTAAGCCTTGGAAAGATGACTGACTTTATTAAGAACGGGGATGACCCGAATACAGCGTGGGAGAAGGCGAAGGGAGAATATGGCCGTGTCGCCGATGCTGCGAAAATTATCGATCCGAGGAAGGAATAATAGACTGATGGCGGGACTCGGAGGCTACGGTCACTCAGAGATTATTCCTTTAAACAGGTGGCGATAATTCCCTTGCATGGCTCCGCATAAAAAAGTGGAGGGGCGGCGTAAGCCACATGAATTCTAAGTCAT
Source organism: uncultured Eubacterium sp. (assembly GCA_905236295.1). Classification (GTDB taxonomy): domain Bacteria; phylum Bacillota; class Clostridia; order Lachnospirales; family Lachnospiraceae; genus Eubacterium_C. Next base: position 3,130 of record CAJOQF010000270.1, read on the forward strand.
GATAAATAATAATACGAGAGGAGAATATAGATATGGCACTTTTTGAGTCGTATGAAAGACGCATTCCTCAGATAGAGGCAGTCCTTAAAGAGTATGGGATTGCGAGCCTTGAGGAGGCAGAGAAAATTACAAAAGATGCTGGTCTCAATGTCTATGACCAGATTAAAGGCATACAGCCTATATGTTTTGAGAATGCTTGCTGGGCATACACAGTCGGCGCAGCGATCGCAATAAAGAAAAACTGCCGCAAAGCGAGCGAGGCAGCAGCAGCAATAGGAGAGGGACTTCAGGCATTCTGTATCCCCGGCTCGGTTGCAGATCACAGAAAGGTTGGTCTCGGACACGGAAACCTTGGCAAGATGCTTCTCGAGGAGGAGAACGAGTGCTTCTGCTTCCTTGCCGGACATGAGTCATTTGCCGCAGCTGAGGGAGCTATCGGTATCGCCGAGAAGGCAAACAAAGTCAGAAAGAAACCGCTTCGAGTTGTATTGAACGGTCTCGGAAAAGACGCTGCACAGATCATTTCGCGTATCAACGGATTTACTTTCGTCGAGACAAAGATGGACTACAAAGCAGGAAAGGTCAATGTGGTATACGAGAAGGCATACTCAAACGGTCCTCGTGCGCAGGTTAAGTGCTACGGCGCAGACGACGTTACCGAGGGTGTTGCAATTATGCATCTTGAGAATGTGGGAATCTCCATCACAGGTAATTCCACCAACCCGACCCGCTTCCAGCACCCGGTTGCAGGCACATACAAAAAAGAGTGCATCGAGCAGGGCAAGAAGTACTTCTCGGTTGCATCAGGCGGCGGTACAGGACGTACCCTCCATCCGGACAACATGGCAGCAGGTCCGGCTTCCTACGGAATGACCGACACAATGGGACGTATGCATTCTGACGCTCAGTTTGCAGGTTCATCTTCGGTTCCGGCTCACGTTGAGATGATGGGACTTATCGGAGCAGGAAACAACCCGATGGTCGGCATGACCGTAAGTGTGGCAGTGGCCGTAGAGGAAGCTGCCAATGCAGGTAAATTCTAGGATTTTGGGCAGGAATTGCACATAAAAAAATACAATATGTCAGTAATTGGGCAATCAGCATATACGCTGGTTGCCTTTTTATATCGTCAAAACAGATCATGGCAATGCCTTGTTAGACAATTCTGCTATTTTGTCCAAATAAAACAAATTGACACACAGCTTTTGTAGTGATATTATAAATAATGTCTAAAAAATCTATAAAATTAAAAGGAGGGATGGACATGTTTAAAGCATTCACTAATGGATGTGTAAAACTGGTACAGAGGTTTTTGCCGGATGCATTTGTCTTCTGTATCATCTTGACGATCGTAGTGTTTATCGTTGCAATGCCGGTCACCGGAATGAATCCGATCGAGATGGCAGCTGCCTGGGGAAACGGAGTATGGAACCTGCTCGCATTCTCAATGCAGATGGCATTGGTGCTGGTGCTTGGAAGCGCACTTGCAAGTGCACCTCCGATCAAAAAGCTTATTGTCAGACTTGCACACATTCCGAAGAAGCCTGTAACAGCCATTGGATTCGTATTCGTAATTTCAGGAATCTGCTGCTTTATCAACTGGGGATTCGGACTTATCATCGGAGCTCTTCTCGCAAAAGAGATTGCAAAGAATCTTCCTAAAGTGGATTATCGTCTGATAATCGCCGCAGCTTATTCGGGATTCGTTGTATGGCACGCCGGTATATCAGGCTCCATCCCTCTTGGTATGACTGCTTTAGACGAGACAGGAGCAGTAGCCAACACAGGAGGTTTCCTCACAGAGACAGTACCTACATCGCAGACAATATTTGCACCATGGAACCTTCTGCTCATACTTATCGTTATTGTTGTTTTGGCAATAGTTCTCATGAAGATGCATCCGAACGAGAAAGATACGGTTTCGATCGATCCGAAGCTTCTCGTTGATGAAGAAGAGAAGGTTAAAAAACCTGAGACACCTGCAGAGAAAATTGAAAACAGCATGATTCTTTCTTACATCGTAGTAATTCTCGGAGTTGCATTTATAA
>CAJOQF010000271.1 GCA_905236295.1 uncultured Eubacterium sp.
AGTTTTGTATACTTCCTGATGTGCAGCAAGATCCGCCAGTTCCTTGAGCTTCTCCGAAACCACAACTGTTCTCCTGACTTCCTCAGGTTCTCCGGTTTCTTCATTACAGATCTCATAGAACAGATCCGCGTACCAGGTTCCTGCTTTATAATGGAAATCACTGAGGCGGAGGTTAAGAAGCTCCTGCTTGTCCGGTCCCAGGATGCCCTCAAACATTGCGAGCAGCATGAACCGGTCACAGTCATTCTCAAGAATCGTCATGGCCTGAAGAAGATCCACCCTGGTGATGAGCTTCCGACTAAGTGCCGCCTTATCGACAAATTCTTCAATATTGCCCCGCATACCGGCATATGGATTAACTCTTCCCTCATCAGATGCCTGCTCCATGCACCAGTCCGTGTAAATATTGAGGCGCGAATTATCATTAAGCAATGCCTCCCTGCTGGAAAAGGCAAAGCCGGAGTACATACCGCGGATCTCATCAACTGTAAACATACTGCAGTCCTTGTTATTTTGCTCCTCATAAGGACGTGTGCGTGTAAACAGCCTCTGAAGGGGGCCTTTTTCAACACCCTTATCCGTCACGCTCGTGTCTATATATCGCTGCTTCTGCTCAGCATTGTAATACTCATACTCTATCGATTTGGACATTGCTCTCCTACCCGAAATAAAACGATCCGTTCCGAATTCAATCCTCTTTACTGCTGTCCGGGTCAAAAAATCAGATATTCCATAATCGGGATATCTGTACAAGTGCATATATTAACATTGATTTAGATATTATCGGCGAAATCTCATTTCATATTCACCGGATGATTCGAGTATATCCCTTGTCTTATTCTCTGTCAATACAAAATTTTTCTCCCGTATTTTATTGTAACCCTATTGTCATACGACTCTTGTAATCAGCCCGTTATGGAATTTTAAAAGAATTACTGTTATTATAAAAATAAAATACAATTTTATATTCGGAGTGCTGAGGTGATCTTATGAGTACGCCTGAATTAACAAAAAAAATAGAATCATTATCATCAAGTGATTATAATATTGTAGTAATGTTGGTAGACAGGCTATATGAACATACGATCGGTCTGAAAAAAAAGTCAGAAAATGAATTAGTCGATGAGTTACTTGCATCAGCGAGACGAAGCGATGAAGGGCATGTTAAACCGGCACATAAAGTATCAGAAGAGATGAGACATAAATATGCGCTTTAATGTTGAAATATCCGAACAGGCAGAAGAACAATATGATAACATACTGTATCATATTTCAGAGGAATTCAAAAATCCTCAAGCACTAATTGCAATAATGGATGATTATGATGAGACACTTTCTGTTTTGGAGAACTCGGCCGATTCTTTTCCGTTATGCGAAAATGAGCGGCTTAAATCCCAGGGGTTTCACAAAATGCTTTTTTGCACCATCAGTATTTGTTTATATACCGGATTAAGTCTGATAATACTGTAGTAATCGAAGGATTATACCATGAGCTTCAGGACTATGAAAATACCCTTTGAACGGATAGTTTTAGTAAATAGTTTCAGTCGTTCTCGAGATCCCAGGGTTTGATATCGACCGTGGCTTTGACGGTCACTTCTTTTCCGTCCCTGTCCTTCATGGGAAATTCGATGACGTTGTCATGCTTCGGCGTCAGGATGCCCATTTCCTCGTTGATCTCGGAGTCGCGGAGTTCGTCCTCGCTCATCTGGTCGAGAAACAGGAAGTCCGTGTCCCAGAAGCAGGTTTCCTTGTAGTTTCGCATGTCTTCATACATCATGATCATGTCTTCCGCGGCATCATTCCATTTATCTTCGGGAAGGTCGGAATCATTTTTGACCAGCTCAAGGGCGGCATCGAAAACCGTCCGGCGGTATGGATCGGAGATCCTTACTATGGTTGAGAATTCCCCATCCCTGATGGTTTCCCTCATCTCTTCGTCCAGCAGGTCTTCAAAAAGTGAATCAAACATGCCGTCCATCAGCTCTCCGTTGATCAGGTCAATAGCAGCGACGTGATGCATGATGAGCTTGTACAGCGCATATTCCATCGCAAGCTCAGGCACGTACTCTTCCCGCGCCTTCAGCAGCCGGTACAGTCCGAAGAAAACCTGGTTTGCCTTTTCCGGAGGATAGTTTGCGGGCAGGTAGGTAAGCGACGTTGTCCTTGCAAAGTCCATGTCGCCCATGAGGGCACCCATGTCCACGAGATCATCGAAGGACGCTTCATCATCGTCCTCATCCTCCGGATCATCGTCCGAGTTCCACATGACCGATTCGATGATGACGTCCTCCATGATGCCGATCAGTCTGTTGCTTACTGAGAGCATCAATTGAGTTCACATCTTCCGAACTGAGTCTGCACATGATCGCGAATCCTTTCCCCTTGTAGGTGGACTCAAATAACTTATGGAGTTTGTCATTATCGGTCTTGGATGCGGCCACGCAGATTACATCTACAAGATCGTCATCCCGTATCTCCTTAACGACAATGCTGTCACAATCAAGATGATCAAAACAGAACTGGGCATAATTTACTATATGTGGCTGCTCGAAGAACTGTATTCCTAGATCGGTATTTGTCATGTTTCCGGTCATTGTTATTCCTCCGAAGCGTTCTCTGCACAATTGCACATCCAGACATCTCTGGATTGGTTCCTGTCAAATGTTTATCTGATACAAATATATTTTATGAATCCAGGCGTGTGTTTCAGGCAGTCTGTTTGATCAATATGCGATCAAGGAATTCATTTCCAAGTCTTATTTCCAGCTGTTCGTCACTGCATAGCTTGTGGATCAGAGCCAAGCATGCGGATACGACATTGGAGAATACCTCTAACTGGGATTTAGTGTTTCTGCTTCCATAGTACACTTCCCATGAAGTTTCTCCCATCCGCTCTATG
>CAJOQF010000272.1 GCA_905236295.1 uncultured Eubacterium sp.
TAAAGGAACATATGCCCGTCACATTCACACGATATCATTACATCATCAAAAGCAAGACATAAACTTTTGAAACAAAAACACTTTCTTTTTCATAAACAAACTTTTTCCTTCTTTAGCCATCCGGTTCCTCCCTTCCGGATGGTTTTTATTTCATAGCAAGAAATCTCTGTCTGGCTACTGCCCCTTCCTCTTTTAGCCTCTTTCTCCGTTCCTTATAATCCGGCAATACAGACTCAACCACTCCCCAAAACTCTTTCTGATGGTTCATATATCTTATATGTGCCAGCTCATGCACCACTACATAATCCTGTATCTCATCTGACATAAGCATCAACAGACAATTAAAACTCAATGCTCCCTTGGTAAGTGGAACAATCCCTACCTTCTTTTCCCGGATCTTATCCAGATGTTCAAGGATCCACTCCTCTTTTTCATCAATAAACTCCTGAATCCTATATTTCGGATATCGTTTAGGTGCTCTCACGAGCACCCTCTCGTCCAATCCGATCTCTATGGCAACTGTCCTTCTGTTGCTGCGAATAATCTCATATTCAATCATAGCTTCTGTTCATATAACGTTTACGATATTCATCGGTATGTTCAATCAGGCAAATCCGCACACCGTTCGGATCTTGAATAAACACCTGACGACCGACTGTTGTTTCCGTAATTTCTCCAAGAGGCTCGCATCCCTTCTCTTTCAATGAAATAATCGTCTCGTCCAGATTATCTACATCTGTTCCTATCGAATATAGCCCCACCTCAAACTGCGGAGCCTCAATCAATTCCACGCTTGCACCATCCGGACTATCCATAATAGTAATCCCGCCAAACGGTAGTTCCACATGATATCCTTCGGCAAAGCCTAATATATCCCGATAAAATGAAACGGACTCCTCTAGATTCTTTACAATCATTGTCGAATACATAACCGATATTTTCACAAACAGCTTACCTCCAAAAAATCACTCCAACACTGCCGGTTTCATTACATATTTTTGCTATTTTGAGGCTGTTAATAATTGTCTATCCTCGGTATTACCCTCAAGGTTTTTCTGTAACTCGTAATTAAGAACATGCATACCATCACAGGTCCTCAATTATAAATGGTAACATGTATATTGGATATTTTTTCCGGAATTCTGTAATTGATTCATGCTTGCCGATTCCGGATGACTTAACTTCAATCGGAACTATTTTTGTTTTTGAAGCAAGCAAAAAGTCGACCTCATAATAGTGAGTATTGTTCCATTTCTTCAAAACTAATTTCTGCGTTTAGTACCGTTTCTTCCTAACTTCTATCCAAAAAGCCCATCAGTACTCGATCACAATCCCCCATAAACTCAAAAAATAACCGGCAGCAAATTACAAATTTCCATTACTGCCGGTCTCATTACATATCATTTTGCTATTTTGAGGATGTTAATAATTGTCTATCCTCCCTTCCCGGCTGCTTTATTTTGCCGGCATCACGCCATCGGCATAGATGCGCTTGAATTCATTTTTCATGGATACAAGGTTGATATCAGTACCTGCGTAATCATTGTTCTTTGTCTCCCAGGCGGATTCCTTACCCCTCTCTCTTGTAGCATCATCTGCCACAAGCATATATGCTTCACTTGGATATTTATTATCATCCAAAGTGTAGTAGCACATACTGTTATCTCCGGAACTGTTTCCGAATGCAAGCACGGGCTGTTTACCGATTTCACGCTGGATCAGGATGACTTTGCTTGCCTTTACATCTTTCTTGAGGAAGTTTCCGGTGATCACAAGATCATCACCTATAGTATACTGGTACTTGGAATCCTCCGCATCATTTTCGTGTCCCTTTACCTTTACCTCAAATACTGTTCCTATGATATTATTAGGCTTAACATAGTTTTTGAGCGGAGAATTGTCTATGATCGCACGCACTGCCGTTCTCTCCGTACCGCTGACAACATAGATGGTAAAATCATTTTCGTAGAGATATTTCACAACTTCGACCATCGGAAGATAGAATCCTTCGCTGTATTTCATATTGTCGAAGTAGCCGGTATCCTTCTTTCCAAACTCTACAGCATAATCATATAACTCCTGTACCGTGAGTCCGGCATATGCCTTTGCAAAGTATCCACCGAGCACCTCTGTAGGATATACCTTGTCTACCTCAGAGCCGGACTTTCCTTCGCAAAACTCAGCAACCGCCTTCACTTCTGCATCCACCCTTTCAGGATGATCATACAGGCAGTAATTTACAAACATGGTCGTATCATAATATGTCGGATAAGTCTCACACATAAGAGTTCCGTCCATATCAAATACCGCTATCCTGTCCTCCACCGGTATGTATGAACTCTTATTCGAAGAATCAGTGACAGTCTTAACGTATTGTCTTATACTCTCGGCATTTACGGAATCACTGTTCCAGTTTATGGAGAGCGGTGCAGCTTTGACACTCACCGAACACTTTAAAGTCTTCTTTTCTACCTTCGCGGTAATAATTGTCTTTCCTGCCGCTTTTGCCTTAACAACACCCTTTGTTGAAACAACGGCAACCTTAGGCTTTTTGGAAGTCCACTTTACTTTTGCCGTAGTTCCCTTGACTTTTAACGTCGCTTTTTCACCGACTGTAAGAGTAAGCTTGGTCTTATTTAGGCTTATCTTACTCTTTGCCTCAACTACAGTTGCAAAACCGTTGTCATTCGATGTGCTTTGCGAATAAGGTGTAACTCCACCCACAAGAATCCCGGCAACTATAGCTGCCGATAACCCGAGAGATGCCATTCTTTTTGTAATTTTCCTGTTCATAAACTCCTCCTTCTCTAATGCTTTTTATTGCCGGTATGTATCAGACATTATCAGGATACCATTTGGCGATCTGATCGTTCGGTATCTCAAAATGCTGATAATCTTTTCTGTCAGACCAATCGCCGCCCCACTCAAATCCTTTTTTGATAAACAGCTTGTAGCAGAGATCATTTTTATCGATCTTATAGGGGAAATCTGCCGACCGATCAAGGTATGGCTCAGCAGTGATTGGCTCAACGATCCGTTTTCCATCCACGACCTTCGTATACGGATTATATAATGTGTTTATATCCACCGCAAGACCCAGACCATGCTTTGATATTTTGGTGGTATGTGAGATAAATCTGAAATTAAATGCAGACGAATTATTATCCTCCATTGACTTTTCATCATCCGCACCATATTCATCGACTAGTCTTATTTTTTCGATTGCATAATCGGCTTTATAAAGCTGTTTCAGTATATCCATCACATCATTTGCAATATGATAATTGACTATCATTTCACCATCGTGGGTCTTTCCGTCAAGATCTTTATGAAGCACATGAAGATACCTCAGATCATCTCTCGAAAGTGTACAATTGTCCTTGAAAGATTTGCCCTTTATCCTTGCAAAGATTTCATCTGTAATCTTCGAAACATAGAATGCGCTTCCATTGGCAATCCACTTCTGTATCGTATCATCCGAAGCATTAGTCAGATTCTTCCCGTTCTTAACGATTGCTCCCTTTGCAAGCTTTTTGATATCCGTTACGCTGTCTGATATCCCACTGCTTTCGGATGTACAAAACGGCATTATCGTCTTTCCTTTAAGATCTGCTTTTTTTAAGAACGTTCGGATAACCCCCGGTTCTTTTCCGTTCCATATACAATAGCCAAGATAGATCGTATCGTACTGGTCAAGGTTCTTTATGACAGTCGCGATAGACGGAGTGGCATTGCTCTGCTGTTCCTTACATGCTCTGCTGTTTTCATCAGTATAATCCAGATCATCGGAATTATATGCTTTTTTCGGGACAAGGCTTACTATGTCAGCTCCTGCTTCCTTTGCAACCTTTTTGGCAACTGCCTTCGTATTCTCTGTTGCCGAAAAATAAGCAACCAGCGCTTTTCTTTTTCCACTTGTAACCTTTATCGTGCATTTGTATTTTTTGTTATCACTTTTTGCTGTTACAATTGCAGTTCCGGTCTTGCAAGCTTTTATCTTGCCGTCTTTTACGGTGGCAACCTTCTTCTTCGATGACGACCAGCTCACTTTTTCGGCATTATTCAGCTTCAGTTTATAGGACTGACCTTTTTTCAGCATCACGACTTTTGCCGATATCTGCGGCGAAGCCGCCTTTGCTTTGCCGGGCAAGAACAACAGCATCCCACACAAAACCATAACTGCCGCCAACACAATGTATAACGACTTTTTCACAAATGTCTTCATTGCCATATTATCCACTTCCTTTATTCCATCAAAGTTCCCATTTCCCGTAACTCTGACGTTTTTCATTACATATTCTTTTGTTATCTATGATCCTGTTTCCGGTTCGGGGAACTGCGCATTATCTGGCTTCACCGGCTGCCGGAGCTGGCAGGATATTCCATTTTCCTCCAGCTGTCGCAGAAAACTCCTTATGATATGATCCTCCAGAAAAGTCTGATGTACCGAAAGGAATAGCTTTCCATTGACGGCGGCGATCTCTATCTCCAGTGGGTTTGCAGTGGGGACATGGGTCCAGAATTCCAGAATGTATTGACTGAGCGCTTTCAACTTCCACTGACCCACATAGCTTACAATGTACGTGTAAGCACCAGCTCCGCCACCTATCATCTGCCCGAAGACTCGCTTTTTTTCCTCCAGCGTCGGTAATTCCTGCAGGATCGATCGAAAATAGCTTGCCATTCCCACCTGCTTTCCGTAAACATTAACAGGATCGCTTTGAATAAAGGTCGCTCCGCGGTGAACCGTACACTGCTTTTCAAATGGCATGGCCTTCACACGATCCGTGAACGGAAAAACAACGCCATCAAGACAGTTATAATGTGTCCTCTCCGCATGAAGCATGGGTCTGGCGTTAACCATATATCTGCTCAGAATGGTCTTCTTCCGCTCCGGATACAACGCATCAATGGCTCTGGCAAACAAAATAGAAATCATGGTGCCGGGGCTGGCATCGTTGGCCGAGCTGAAGGAAACAAACGCAGATTCCGGGATCACAATATCCCAGACCTGTGGGGCAGCCTTCGTCAGACCCGTGTCTGCAGCTAAAGAAAACACCGGAACAGCCTCAGGCGCTTTCCGTCCAGACAGGTCAATCGTGGGGAGCTTCTCCAACGGATCGATCGTCTCCTCCGGAAGGATTGGGTCGTCCAACGTGAGTATTCCCGTTTGATCCTTTATACCGTAACGATTTTCGCAGTAATAGTACAACAAAGTAGCAAGCACCATATACATACCGGTTCCGTCCGTAATCCCATGATAGAAATCCAAACAGATCCAATCCTCGTGATAACATACACACCAGACATGAAAGTTGGTCTCTTTTGCATTCAACCTGATACTGCTCTCTGTATGGAGTACGGCAATCGGAGCGATATTTTCCTCATAGAAGTAGTTCTCGTTGTTCTTTTTCATTCGCACGCAAAGATAAGGATATCGCTGCCGGGTCTTCTCGACTGCTTCCTTCAAAATCCCATAGTCGATCTTATCCCGCAGTCTGAGCTTCAAGCGAACCGTATAATCTATATTAATACCGAATGAGCCTATCACGGGCAAGACCTCTCCCAAGCCTACAGGGTACATATATTCGCCTCCTAAGTTTAATTGAGTTCCAACCTCATCAACCTAACCATCTTTTCATAACTGTCTTCTATCGCATAATCTTGGCAAGCAGTGATTTTTTGAGTTACTTTCTCTTTTTGGGCATAATAGTAATCATTTCTTATTATGCAGTGTAGAAGTAGTATTTCTTAGACCACTTTGAATATAGCGTCTTCTTTTTACCATTGTGCAAAATATTCTTATAAGTACGTACAATTATATAATATTTTTTGTTTTCTTTCAATCCGGTAAGCACTTTATATGCGGTATTATTCCTTACTTTTACCTTTTTCCCGCCCGATAAAGAACGCTTGGCAGAGTACTTAAGTTCGTACCCGCTGGTCTGCTTTTTTTGAGCTTTTATCTTTATTCGAATCTTTGAATTATCTCTTTTATAGAGATGCTTTGAAAGCAGTGTTGTCCCCTGTGGTCTTATCTTAAATCTCTTTGTAATACTTCCCGAATACGGTGATTTAAAGTCAAGTCTGACACTGGCTATCCCGACATTAATATTATCCGCATATGTCAGATCATAATAATCTTTTGTGATCACCTTGTTAAATGCATCTCTGACAACAACCGAGGGTTTCTTCTCATCGCCGTTGTAAGTAGTTTCCGAATATGACAGTTTTATATCCGCAACAGTATTCGGTGATCCCGTATTAGGTTTTGTTGCCGTCTCACCCGAAGAATCATCTGATTGATCCTTATCATCTGAAGTGTCTTTTGTGGGATCGGTAGTGACCTTGCCACCCGATGTATCCGCACCAGTTATTTCTATATCATTTCCAAGTCTGTCGAGCTTAAGATTGGTTTTGGTATCCCCGTTTGCCGAAACCATATCGCAGACGTTGTTGTTTATTCCGTAGGCAATATCATATTTTATATTGCTGCCGTTAACGGAAACTCCATTTGTCTTTGAGACGATAACCGAGCTTGTCCCCGAAACATTGGCATCCGCAAACAATCCCTCGCCGATCACAGTTACATTTACCTTTCCCGTAGTTGACGAGAACGAATATGCATCGCTCGCATTCACGCTGATCTGCAGCCTTGATGAATCCGTATTGCCCGTGGTACTGTTCGGACAGATACACACGTCGCTAGTCTGAGATACACTACCTCCGTTCGGATCCAATGTGACTGTCAGATTTTTGGTTGGCCTGTCGGCAGATAATACAATTGCCTGATCATGAATCTTTGTCTGTGAAGAGGGCGCATTTGATCCACCGTTTGCATCATAAGAAACGGTATACTGCCCCATAGAAAAATTGTTTCGGGAATCTATTGTGCCGATTTTTCGAAGAACACTCTTGTCAACATCTATGCAGGGACGGACTCCGATTTTTTGATCCGTATACGACTCTGCATAAGAATACATTCCGTCATATCTGATAGAGCCGGAATCATCATTACCTGTAGCCTTGTCCCTAAGCCACCAGGCCCCACTGTAATTACTTCCGGTCGGACTTGTCAAAAATTTATACGGATCCTTTGTAATAGCAAACGGTGTAAGAATCGCATACAGATAGTTGTTTACCGTAGCAGAATTAACATATTTGAATCCGTAACTGGAATTTGAAATTTCATTGTAGGAAAGTAAAAAGACATTGTCCGTCCA
>CAJOQF010000273.1 GCA_905236295.1 uncultured Eubacterium sp.
ATATCAAAAGCGGTGCAGGACAATACTTTACTCCGCGTCCGCTTATAAAAGCTATGGTCAGATGTATTCGTCCCGAGCCAATGAAAACTGTTGCGGATCCTTGCTGCGGAAGCGGCGGTTTTCTTCTTGCAGCTCAGGATTATATAGCTAATCCTGATAATTATTCTCTTGACCGTGAGCAGAAGGAGTTCCTCAAATCCGAGGCTTTTCATGGTAATGAGATAGTTCCGAATACATTTAAGTTATGCTTGATGAATCTTTATCTTCATAATATCGGCGATATATACGGAAGCATTCCTGTTACTCTCGGAGATGCACTTCTTATGGACTCTGGCGAGAGATATGATTATGTGCTGACCAATCCGCCGTTTGGCAAAAAATCCTCCATTACCTTTACAAATGAAGAAGGCGAACAGGAGGATGAGGAGCTTGTATATAATCGTCAGGATTTCTGGACCACAAGTTCCAATAAGCAGCTCAACTTTGTTCAGCACATCAATACTATACTGAAGTCTACCGGTAAGGCTGCTGTGGTCGTACCTGATAACGTGCTTTTTGAAGGCGGTGCAGGTGAAACTGTCCGCAGAAAGCTGCTTGAAACTACGGACTTACATACGATTTTGAGATTGCCGACAGGCATCTTCTATAAACCGGGTGTTAAAGCTAACGTTATCTTTTTTGATAAGCGTCCGGCAAGTCCTGAGACACAAACTAAAGAAGTGTGGATATATGATTTCCGAACTAATATCCACTTTACATTAAAGCAGCATCCAATGACAGAGGATGACCTTGCTGACTTCGTAAAATGCTATAATCCTGAGAACCGATATGAGCGTTCAGAAACATGGAGTGAAGATAATCCTGAAGGACGTTTCCGCAAATACAGCATTGATAATATATTGAAGCGTGATAAGTTGAGCTTGGATATTTTCTGGATTAAAGATAAGTCACTTGCAGACCTTGATAATCTGCCGCCTGCTGATGAGCTTGCAGACGATATCATTGAGAATCTTCAGGGAGCGCTTGAAAGTTTTAAGGAATTAAAATCTACTCTAAAGTAGTATAAACGGAGCAGAGGAAATGGCTGACAAATCACATGAACGTGAATGTTTGGATAAGGTTATAAAATGCAAAAACACTTCTGGAAACTATGCTAAGCAGATTCATAGCATTCTAAAATTGAACAAAGACAATATTACTGAAAATGAACGACCTGATTTTATTGTCAAGCTTGAAGATGGCGCTATAGGAATAGAACATTGTCAAGTTGATGTACTTTTCAAAACAAAAAAGCACTCTGCTCATTCATTAATGCGTGAACAGGAGAGCAGAGGATTGCGAAAAATAAATGATTATAAACAGCATCCAGATAAGCTCGACGAAGAAATTGAAAATGGTCAATCTATGGAGTTCGCCTTGGGGATGGTGGAAGAAAGATTTGATGCAAGAAAAGAGTTCAATTATTCAGCTTTTATTGATAACTTTAAAGATGTTTGCTATAACCATAATGATAAATGTGTCGTCTATAAAGAAAGAATTATACAAAACTATAGCCAATGCTTATTAATGTGTTTGATAGAGATTCCATATCCGAATACATTGACGTATTTAATTACCGACAAAAATAATCACAAAAAGGAACAAGCATTAAAAGGCATGCCAATAACCGAAGACATAATCCATATTATTCAAAATATGGATTGTTTTGATGTTGTTATTATGTGCTTGTACTGTTATGATGATCCAAATAATAGTTCAAAATCATATGTTCTATATTTTGATCCTAAAGCAATGCCTGAATGCATAAAACAACAAAATATTAGATTATATAAGCAATTTGATTATCCGCATAAAGAGAATATTAAACTCTCATATATTAAAACAGAAGAGGGATTTGATATTTCAGCGTCAGTATCAAATTCTAAAGAGTAGCTTCACCCTACACACCCCAAAGCTCTGCTTATCGCGTTCAAGTAAAGTATCGGGAAACAAATTGAGCCACTTGTGACTGAAGCTGGTACTACCAAAGTATGCGTCGAAGTTGGATACAGGCAGTATAACATAGTCCGAATCTTCGGGCTTGTTTGCGATGCAGTAAGCTATAACTGTCTCCGCCACCTCATAAGGCAGACCGTCAGGCAGAAGCGCCTGTATACGCTCTTTTTCATCATCAGAGAAGGAAAAAGTCTTATCCGCCAGCGGTCCGAGCTCCAGAGCGTCCGCCAGTATATCGTCAAACCGCAGCACCCACGCTCCTTTGGTCTCGGGCGAATACAGCGACACCTGATACTGCTTCACTTTTAC
>CAJOQF010000274.1 GCA_905236295.1 uncultured Eubacterium sp.
ATACGGTTGCGCAGATAAATAAATACATTAAGGGGATGATCGATCAGGATTATCTCCTTAAAAACATTTGCCTGAAGGGTGAGGTTTCGAATTGCAAATATCATCAGAGCGGTCATATATACTTTACCCTCAAGGATCAGGTGGCGGCGATCCAGTGTGTCATGTTTGCCTCGGATGCAAAGAGCGGTCTCAAGTTCAGGATGGCGGACGGAGACGGAGTCATTGTGCTTGGTCGTATCGGTGTCTATGAGACTACAGGCGTATATCAGGTGTATGTAAAGGAAGTTGCGCCTGATGGCGGGGGCGAGCTCTATGAGAAGGTAGAACGTCTGAAAAAGGAACTCGAGGAGATGGGCATGTTTGCGGAAGAATACAAACAGCCCATCCCTAAATTTGTAAAGACGGTTGGCATAGTTACGGCAGAGACCGGTGCGGTCATAAGGGACATAGTAAATGTCTCCACCAGGCGAAACCCATATGTACAGCTGATCTTAAGACCTTCAGCCGTGCAGGGGGAATATGCTCCTGCCGAGATCATAAGCGCAATTGAATACCTCGATAAAAAGAATGTCGATGTCATCATAGTGGGACGCGGCGGAGGATCGATCGAGGATCTTATGGCGTTCAATGATGAGGGAGTTGCGAGGGCGATATTTGAGTGCAAGACGCCGATCATATCCGCAGTGGGACATGAGACTGATTTTACCATAGCAGATTTTGTCGCTGACTTGAGAGCTCCGACCCCGTCTGCGGCAGCAGAGCTGGCTGTGTTCGACATCGAGGAGTTTATGAATGTGATAAGTGACAGGACAAAGCATCTGGATTCATTGATCGAATCATCAATACACAGGTCAAAAGCCTATGTCTCTGATAGCATGAACCGGTTGTCCAGATATGATCCCGGAGCGGTGCTGAATTCAAAAAAGATGTTTTTGGCGGAGGCAAGGATCACCCTCGATGAAAAAATAAACACAAAACTTGAGCGCATAAGACAGTATGTCCAAAAGGATGCGAGGGCAGCGATCGACAGGATGATTGACAATTCTTTGAGCATATCCAAGAACAGGCTCTCAAAGATTGCGGGCAGAATGGAAGGAGTATCGCCGCTAAACCGTCTGAAAGGCGGATATTCATGGGTGAGTGATGAAAACGGAAAGAACATTTCTTCCGTGAAGAAGATAAAGAAGGATGACAGCATAAATATAACTGTCACTGATGGATTTATTAAAGCAACGGTAGATGAGGTGAATTATGCCGGCAAAAAGTAAAAAAGCAGATGATAGATCACTCGAGGAAATACTTGACGAGGTAGAGATCATCATGGAGAAGATGGAGAGTGACAAGCCCTCGCTTGAGGAGTCGTTTGTCCTCTATGAACAGGGAATAAAAGCATTAAAGACCGCAACACAAAAGATTGATATGGTAGAGAAAAAACTTGAGATCCTACGGAGTGAGAACGATGGAGATTAAAGAGGAGATCAAACTTCACACTGATGAAGTTTCAAAGATAATATACAAATATCTTCCGGGAGAGATAGGAAAACAGAAGACACTTTTTAAAGCGATGAATTATTCTTTTCTCGCCGGTGGCAAGAGATTGAGACCTATGCTGATGCTTGAGACCTTCAGGCTGTTTGGCGGAAAAGGCAAGGTTATAGAACCGTTTATGGCGGCGATTGAGATGATACATACTTCGTCTCTTATACACGACGATCTCCCGGCGATGGATGATGACGAGTACAGACGCGGTAAGAAGACGACACATATAGTATTTGGCGAGGCAAATGCCATACTTGCCGGAGACGGATTGATCCTCTATGCGTTCGAGACCGCCTCGAAGGCGTTGACCTACACAGACCATCCCGAGTATGTTGTAAAGGCGATGTAGATACTTTCGTCAAAATCGGGCATCTATGGCATGGTGGGAGGTCAGACTGTCGATGTTGAACTCGAGGGCAGGAGCATAGACCTCGAGACACTCGATTTTATCTATGAGTTAAAGACGGCAGCTCTTATAGAAAGTGCAATGATGATCGGAGCCGTACTTGCCGGGGCGAGTGATGAAGATCTGGCTGCGGTTGAAAAGATAGGATTAAATCTCGGAAAGGCGTTCCAGATTCAGGACGATATCCTTGATGTCATAGGTGATGAAGAGCAGTTAGGCAAACCGGTCGGAAGTGATGAGAAGAATCAAAAGACAACCTATGTTACACACCTTGGGACGGATAAAGCCTCGGAGGTCGTAAAAGAGCTTACTGATGAGGCGATTGAGACGTTGAGGGGGCTTGAGAAAAAGCATGGCACTTCGACAGGCTCAGCATCTGATGGCATATTTTTAGAGAGATTGTTTTTTGCACTTATAAAAAGGGAAAAATAATATGGTTCTTGAAGAGATAAAAAAGACCGGAGATATAAAGCATATAAAGCCGAATATGATGCACACGCTTGCGCAGGAAATTCGTGAATTCTTAATAGAAAAGATCTCAAAGACAGGCGGGCATCTTGCTTCGAATCTCGGGGCTGTTGAGCTTACAATGGCACTTCACCTCGTTTTTGATCCGGAGCATGACAAGATAATCTGGGATGTCGGACACCAGTCATATACGCACAAGCTATTGACTGGCAGGAGAGACGGGTTTGACAATCTCAGAAGTTATGGCGGGATGAGCGGGTTCCCAAAGAGATCGGAGAGTGATACCGATGTCTATGAGACAGGGCATTCGTCGACCTCGCTCTCGGCAGGCATTGGCTTTGCAAAAGCCAGAGATCTTGTCGGCGAGGACTATAAGGTCGTTGCGGTCGTGGGTGACGGGGCGATGACCGGCGGTCTGGCGTTTGAGGCTTTAAACAATGCCTCCGCCCTAAAAAAGAATTTTATAATCGTATTAAACGACAATGAGATGAGCATTTCTGCAAATGTCGGCGGAATGTCCACACATCTTATGTCGCTTCGAACCGCTGACAGATACCTCAATTTCAAGGAGGATGTCACCAGACAGATATCCAAGATTCCGAACGGCGACAAGGTGATGGATCGCTTAAGACGTACAAAGAGCAGTGTAAAGCAGCTCGTCATACCGGGGATGATATTTGAGAATCTGGGTATCAAATACCTCGGACCTTTCGACGGTCACAATATCAGCCTGCTTCAGAGGGCGTTCTCCGATGCGGCAAAGATAGAGGGACCTGTTCTGGTTCATGTTTTGACGAAAAAGGGTCATGGATATCAGCCGGCGGAGAAGCACCCTGCCAGATTCCACGGCACGGGGCCGTTTGATATTGAGACCGGGCTCCCGCTCAAGAAACGCACAAAGGCAAACTATACAGACGTCTTTTCAACAGTGATGAGAAAGCTCGGCGATTCAGATGAAAAGATTGTCGCGATCACAGCTGCAATGGAAGACGGAGTGGGACTTAGGCGTTTCCACAATATGTTTCCGGACAGGTTTTTTGATGTCGGCATAGCCGAGGGGCATGGAGTCGTTTTTGCCGCAGGGCTGGCATCGATGGGATTAAAACCCGTCTTTGCTGTTTACTCATCCTTCCTGCAGAGGGGCTTCGATGAGCTGGCGGTAGATGTGGCACTGCAGAAACTTCCCGTTGTGTTCTGCGTGGACAGGGCAGGACTTGTCGGCGAAGACGGTGATACTCACCAGGGAATATTTGATCTTTCATACCTCACCATGATGCCGAATATGACGGTTATGGCGCCGAAGAACAAGTGGGAACTGGCGGATATGATAAAGTTTGCGATAAGTTACGAGGACGGTCCGGTTGCCATCCGTTACCCTAGGGGACAGGCATACGACGGACTCGAGGAGCATCGTGAGCCGATCGTGCTCGGTCAATCCGAAAAGATCTTCGAGGGCAGGAAGGTTGCCCTGCTCGCCATAGGAAGCATGGTTGAGACTGCGTTTGATGTCAGGGAAAAACTTATAGGATCAGGTGTTGAAGCGACTGTGGTAAACGCCAGATTCGCAAAACCCATAGATGAAAAAATGATAGATGAGCTTGCGTATTCACACGAGCTTATAGTGACTCTCGAGGATAACGTAAAGACCGGAGGGTTCGGAGAACAGGTCGGTCGCGTTATAAACGAGGGTGGATATGATGCGGATATATTAAATATTGCCATAGATGATATGTTTGTTCCTCACGGTTCGGTTGGAGTGTTGAGGGAAAAACTCGGCATGGATTCGCAGACGATAACAGACAAGATAAAGGAATTACTCGATCTGTAATATGAAGAAAAGATTGGATGTACTCCTCGTGGAGAAAGGACTTGCACCTTCGAGAGAAAAGGCGAAAGCGCTTATCATGGAAGGCAAGGTGCTGGTTGACGGAGAACGCGAGGACAAGGCTGGAAGCCAGTTTAAAGAAGAAGTAAATATCAGGATCAAAGGGGAGACCCTCAAGTATGTCAGCAGAGGTGGATTGAAGCTGGAGAAGGCATGCGGGCAGTTTGGATTCAGACTCGAGGGCCTTGTCTGTATGGATATCGGAGCATCAACGGGAGGATTCACCGATTGTATGCTGCAAAACGGAGCGAAGAAGGTATACTCCGTGGATGTCGGATACGGACAGTTCGCGTGGAAACTCAGGTGTGACGAGCGTGTTGTATGTATGGAAAAGACCAATATCAGGTATCTCACACCGGATGATATTGACGATAAGATCGAGTTTGCATCCGCGGACGTATCATTTATATCGCTTACGAAGATTCTGTTGCCGGTAAAGGAGCTGCTTGTCGACGGAGCCCAGATGGTATGCCTTATAAAACCGCAGTTTGAAGCGGGCAGAGACAAGGTAGGGAAAAAAGGTGTTGTAAGAGACAAGGCAATCCATGAGGAAGTGATAAGAAATGTCACCTCATTCTGCGAGGACAATGGATTTAAGGTACTGGGACTTACTTTCTCGCCGATCAAAGGACCTGAGGGCAATATAGAATATTTGATGCATATTAAGAAGGCAGATGACGCTTCGGCAGGTTCGGCACCCGGGGGGGACACTGAGCCTGTAGAAGTGACATACAACATCAAAGAGACAGTGAATTTAGCGCATCTGGAGTTGGATAAATGAAACACTTTTTTATACTGGTGAACGGTCCAAAGGACAATGGACTTGAATTCACCAAGAAGATGGAGAATTATATAGTTAATTCGGGAGGAACCGTAGGTCACTATGTCACAATGAGGGATGAGAGCGGTGAAGCCAGCGGTATTCAGATACCTGAGGACACGGAGCTTATTTTTGTTCTCGGAGGAGACGGAACACTTATCAGAACATCCCACGATCTGCATGGACTACATATCCCGTTTATCGGAGTAAACCTTGGTACACTCGGATATCTGTGCGAGCTTGGAAAGGATACGGTGTTCGATGCCATCGACAAGCTTATGCGGGATGAGTATATGCTTGAGGAGAGAATGCTTTTGAAATCTGTGGATGATAATGATGAAGCCACAGGGGTGGCATTAAATGATATTGTCATTCACCGCAATGGTCAGACCCAGTTAGTAAGGCTGATCGTATATGTGAACGGATTGTATCTGGCTACATACAATGCCGATGGCATAATCGTTGCAACCCCCACAGGCTCCACCGGATACAGCATGTCCGCCGGCGGACCGATCATTGAGCCGAGGGCGCAGATGATACTGCTCACTCCTATAAATACGCACACATTGAGCGGCAGAAGCATTGTTTTGAGTGACAATGACACAATAGAGATCGAGCTGGCGGGCAGACGACCTCAAAATGATGAGACGGCGTCGGTAAGCTATGACGGCGATGTGAAATGTGTCATGAAGGTTGGAGAAAGGATAAAGATTACCAGAACCAGACGAAAGGTAAATATTTTGAAACTGACAAGGGAGAGCTTCTGGGAAATTCTGCAGAAGAAGATGCAGACTTATTCATAGTGATAGATACACACATATTATGAAGAATGGAGAACAGTATGAAATTTAAGCGACAGAATATGATACTGGAGCTTATCAAAGAAAACCCGATAGAGACACATAATGAGCTGATAAAGAAATTATCGGAGTGTGGATTTGAGGTCACTCAGGCGACAGTATCGAGGGATATCAGACAACTTGGCATTATTAAGGCGGATGACGGAACCGGAAGGTTTGTCTATGTCAGCCAGAAGTCATCGGGAACAGAAAAGCCGGACGAAAAGTATATTCGTGTCCTTAAGGAAGGTCTTATCTCTATGGATCAGGCTGAGAACATCCTTGTGATAAAGACTGAGTCGGGGATGGCGATGGCTGTTGCCGCCGCACTGGATGAGTTTTCGTGGAGCGAGCTTGTCGGAAGCGTTGCGGGTGATGATACGATCATCTGTGCGATCAGGTACAAGGCTGCTGTAAAAAATGTAATGGAGAGGATTAAGAAGATAGTGGGAAAGTAACAGGATAAAGGGGGATCATATGTTATATAGTTTACATGTTAAAAACCTCGCTCTTATAGACGAGGTTGAAATTTATTTTAAAGAAGGTTTAAATATCCTGACAGGTGAGACCGGCGCCGGAAAATCGATAATAATCGACTGCATGTCGTTGGCGCTCGGCGCGAAGTTCAACAGGGACATGGCTACCGCGGACAATGCTTTTGTCGAGCTTGCCTTTGAGATTAGAGAAGACAGTCTAAAGGAAAAGCTTAAGGAGCTGGAGGTTGAGTGTGAGGATGATATGATCTTTCTTGCAAGGCGCATAGTAAACGGCAAGGCGCTTGCAAGAATAAATTCCGAAAATGTGCCTCTTTTTAAATTGCGTCAGGTTGCGGAACTTCTGATAGATATTCACGGACAACATGAGACATCATCCCTCCTGTCTGAGAAGAATCATATTGATGTGCTTGACAGATATATTGGAGAGGCGGCAGTCAAAGTAAAAGACGAGCTGGCTTCGGCTTACCGCGATTATAAGAATGCGGTTCGCGCCCTCGAGGAGCTTGATGTGAGTGACGGTGACAGGAAGCGAGAGGCAGACCTTTTGGAATACCAGATATCCGAGATAGAGGCCTGCGATATAAAGCAGGGTGAGATAGAGGAGCTTGACGGTCTCTACAGCCGGATGAACAATTCGAAAAAGTTCAGGGAATGCTGTGGCTTTGTGGATTCCATGCTGTTTTCGGGAAATGCGAGCGTGTCCGATGCGATCGATGCAAGCTTAAAAGAGCTGAACTCAAATTTCGGAGAGGATGAATCCATAGACGGACTTCTTTCGCAGCTTAACGATATTGATTCGCTTATGGGTGACTTTAAAAGATCTCTCACCGATGCCATGGACGGGCTTGATTTTTCAGAGGAAGAGTTTTATTCTACTGAACGTCGGCTCGATGAGGTGAACAGGATTTCCGACAAGTATGGGCCGGGATATGAAGAGGTCTCAAAGACGCTCGACGAGCTGAAAGAAAAGCTTGATGTCCTTGAGAACTACGACAGAAAACTTGAGGAGGCAAAGCGTTTAAAAGAGGAGGCTTATGAGAAGCTGATTGAGATTTGTGACAAGCTGGCGAAAATCCGAAAAGAGGCAGCAGCCAGATTTGAAAAAGAACTCTCAGAACAGCTTGAAGGGCTCAATTTCAATGATATTAAATTTGAGGTTCGAATGGATAAACACAAAGAACCTACATCAAACGGAATGGATGAGGTTGCGTTCTACATAAGCACCAATCCGGGAGTGCCGATAGGTCCACTTGCAAAGATTGCATCCGGCGGAGAACTCTCAAGAATAATGCTTGGGATAAAGACACTTCTCAGTGGAAAAGACGAGATAGGAACGCTTATATTTGACGAGATAGATGCGGGGATCAGCGGACGAACCGCTCATATGGTCGCCAAAAAGCTTGAGATGATCGCAAGATCAAACCAGCTGATCTGCATAACCCACCTTCCGCAGATTGCCGCCAAGGCAGACACTCATTATATGATAGAAAAGAGTGTGGATGGACAAAAGACAAGGGTGGATGTAAGAGAGCTCGACTATGATGCATCAATTGAAGAACTCTCAAGATTGCTTGCGGGAGATGAGATAACGCAGGCTGTCAGAGAAAATGCGATCGAATTAAAAAAACGGACGGAGAATGATTGATAAGATGGATAGTTTAAAGCAGCAGATGGCCGGACTTGGAATCAGTGAGCCGGTCTATGATTTCTGCATGGAGAGAGAGAAGAGGTTAAAGGAGAGGTTTGAGCGCATA
This sequence comes from uncultured Eubacterium sp., assembly GCA_905236295.1. Taxonomy (GTDB): domain Bacteria; phylum Bacillota; class Clostridia; order Lachnospirales; family Lachnospiraceae; genus Eubacterium_C. The sequence continues at coordinate 8,209 of CAJOQF010000274.1, forward strand.
GACGAGACAGCGGCATTTAATCAGTACAAGGTGCTTACCGCCATGCAAAAGAACAAGGTCAGTGCCGAATGCTTTAATATGACGACAGGATACGGCTACGGCGATATCGGACGTGACACTTTGGAAAAGGTCTACGCCGATACATTTCACACAGAGGATGCGTTAGTCAGACCGCAGATAACCTGCGGCACCCATGCGCTTGCGCTTGCGCTTATGTCAAACCTGCGCCCCGGGGATGAACTTCTGTCGCCGGTTGGAAAGCCTTACGACACCCTTGAGGAAGTTATTGGCATAAGGGAATCCAAGGGATCGCTCAGGGAATACGGGATCACATACAGACAGGCAGATCTAAAGCCGGACGGAAGTTTTGATTATGAGGCGATAAAGAATCTCATAAACGACAAGACAAAGGTTGTCACAATTCAGCGTTCCAAGGGATATCAGACCAGACCTTCGTTTTCAGTAGAGTCCATAGGGGAGCTGATAGCTTTTGTAAAGGGCATAAAACCGGATGTCATCTGTATGGTGGACAATTGCTACGGAGAGTTTGTGGAGAGGATCGAGCCATCGGATGTTGGAGCAGATATGATAGTCGGCTCGCTTATCAAAAATCCGGGTGGATCGCTTGCGCCGATAGGTGGATACATTGCAGGCACTAAGGAATGTGTGGAAAATGCCGCATACAGGCTTACATCTCCGGGACTCGGCAAAGAAGTCGGGGCAAACCTTGGAATGATGACAACCTTCTATCAGGGATTTTTCTTAAGCCCGGTAGTGACGGCAGGAGCGCTTAAAGGCGCGATCTTTGCGGCAAATGTGTTCGAGGATCTGGGCTTTGGAGTGGTTCCAGATTCGACGGAATCCAGACATGATATTATCCAGGCTGTGACGCTCAAGTCCCCCGAGGCACTTATTGCATTCTGCGAGGGAATACAGGCGGCAGCACCTGTCGATTCCTATGTGTCGCCGGAACCGTGGGATATGCCCGGGTATGACTCTAAGGTTATAATGGCAGCAGGGGCGTTTATATCCGGATCGTCCATTGAACTTTCGGCAGACGGTCCGCTAAGAGATCCTTACAATGTATATTTCCAGGGCGGGATAACATGGTATCATGCCAGATACGGCATAATGCGCGCGCTTCAGCAGATGTGCGATGCCGGATGTGTACAACAGTTTGCAAAATAAACATAAATGTTTACTTGACTTGTGCTTTTGTGGTATATTTAAAAGAGTGTCAAAAATCAAGCTAATATTTTAATGATAAGGGAGAAATACTTATGGCCGCGAATTCATTCGGAATCGACCTTGGAACATGCAACTTAAAGATTTACAGCAAAGCAGATAAAAAGGTCATAAACGAGAAAAATACGATCGCAATTATCGGAAAGACATCTCTGTATGCATACGGAGATGAAGCATATGCAATGTATGAGAAAGCACCGGAGAATATAAACGTTTCATTCCCGGTTATAAACGGAGTGATAGCCGACTACAACAACATGCAGACGGTTATAATGCAGCTCCTTGCAAAACATACAAAAGCAAAGACAAAGGGCGCGGAATTTACTGTTGCCGTTCCTACGGATATCACCGAGGTAGAGAAAAAGTCTTTCTATGATATGTTCTACAAGAGCAAATTAAAGCCAAAGAGCGTTCGCCTTTGCGAGAAGCCAATAGCGGATGCGGTAGGACTCGGCCTTGATCCTACTGAACCGACCGGAATAATGGTAGTGGATATCGGAGCAGATACAACGGAGATCTCAGTTATCTCACTCGGAGGACTCGTAATCTCAGAACTCCTTCATTTTGGCGGAAACCGTATCGATGAGAGCGTGGCAAACTATTTAAAGAGAAACTACAATCTCTACATCGGACAAAAAACCTCAAAACAGCTCAAAGAGGAACTGGCGAGCGCTATCAAGCTTGATGAAGAGAAGTCGACGGTAATAGTTGGACGCGATGTTGTAAACGGTCTTCCGATAGAGATGGAGATCACATCAACCATGATCTACGATGCGATTAAGGACAATGTTGAGTCCATAATCAACTCTATCAAGATCGTACTTGAGAAGACTCCGCCTGAGCTTGCCAGGGATGTTATCCGCACCGGAATATACATGACCGGCGGCTCATCAAAGATTGCCGACATTGACAAACTCTTTACAGACGGCACAAACATAAAGGTCAATCTTGCGGAAAATCCGGAGGAGTGCGTGGTGCGGGGACTTGACACCATAGTCTCTGAGCCTCAATTTTCAAAGCTTGCTTACGAGATGAAAGCAAAAGCATACTAGAATACTGATATAAGTGGGAAACTATGAACAAGAAAAAGAATTCAAAGATAAAGCTTACGTCCAAGCGTGTACTTATAGTATTGGCGATTATCTGCGGAGTGCTTATTTTTCTGAGCGTCGGATATAATTTCGGCGCCGGACCAATAAAGAATATTACCGGATTTGTCGTTGTCCCGGTGGAGAATGCGATGGTTAAAGTCGCCAATTTCTTCGAGGATAAATTTTCGTATTTCCAGGATCTCGACACATTAAATGACGAGAACAGGGAACTCCAGTCACAGGTCAATGAGCTCACCGAGGAGATAAACAGCCTCAAGGTTGACCAGGCGGAACTCGAGGAGCTCAGACAGCTTCTCGCGATTGACAAGGAGTATTCGGATTACGAAAAGGTGTCGGCTTCGGTAGTCGCAATGGATTCGGGAAACTGGTTTACGACCTTTACCATTGACAAGGGAACGGATGACGGAATCACCGAAGATATGAATGTCATTGCAGATGGAGGTCTTGCGGGTATTGTTACATATGCGGGCAAGACTTTTTCGACTGTGCGCGCGATCATAGACGATACCAGCAATGTCTCAGCGAAGGTTGTAAGTACAAGGGATCTGTGTATAGTCAGCGGTAATCTCGAGCTTATGAGCAAGGAGAGAGATATATCTATCGAGAATATACTTGACGAGGATGATGAGGTTGACGTCGGTGACGAGATCGTCACAAGTAATGTCAGTGACAAATATCTTCCGAATATACGAATCGGATATATCAGCAGTCTTTCATATGATTCCAACAACCTTACCAAGTCGGGAACGCTCACCCCATCTGTTGATTTCCAGCATTTGGAGGAAGTGCTCGTTATACTCGCGACAAAAGAGACGGGAGAGGAAGACAAGTGACAAGACAGGCAATTATCAGAAGGATAATAGTCATGGCTATTATCATATTTGTGTGTTTTATTTTACAAAATACAGTGTTTACCGCTTTTTCCATAGCCGGTATATCGCCAAACCTTCTTATAGTCATAACTGCGTCCGTCGGTTTCATGCGAGGACACAAAGAGGGAATGATAGTCGGCTTTTTTTGCGGGATACTGATGGATATTTTCTTCGGAAATGTTCTGGGGTTCTATGCGATCATTTATGTTCTCATAGGATTTATGAACGGATTTATGACATCGATATTCTTCAAAGATGACATTAAGCTTCCGCTTGTTTTCATCGGAACGAGTGATGTGGTATTAAATATAATTACATATTTCTTCCTGTTTCTGTTTAGGAACAGGACTGATTTTATTTTCTACTTCCTTCACATAATTGTTCCAGAATTGCTTTATACAATATTGGTCTCGCTCGTGCTTTACTTTGTCCTGTTAAAGTCAAACTCAAAGCTCGAGGATCTGGAAAAAAGGAGTGCGGCAAAATTTGTTTGATTATATAAAAGAAATTTTCTTTAGAATACTTAAATCAAGAATACTCGTACTCATTATCGTTATGGGTGTGCTCTGCGTGTTTCTTGTGCAGAGACTGTTTGTCCTTCAGATAGTAAACGGAAGCGATTATGCCGAGAACTATCAGCTCAAGATAAAAAAGGAAAGGACAATAAGCGCCACGAGAGGTAATATCTACGACAGGAACGGAGAACTTCTTGCATACAATGAACTCTCATACAACGTTACCATAGAGGACAGCGGTACTTATCACGCAGAGGGTGACAAGAGTGCCAATGAGATAAAGAATGAGACCTTAAACTCACAGCTTTACAACATCATTCAGGTGCTTGATAAAAATGAGGATAAGATCTACAACACATTCGGCATCAGACTTGCAAAGAACAACAAGTTTAAGTTTGTCGAAGAGGAGGGCACGGCCAGACAGAGATTCAGGGCAGATGTTTTCGGTCACGCCAGAATTGATGAGCTTGAGTACAACAAGAAACTCGGCATAAATGAAGCTACTGCCAGTGCAGATCAGATAATCGAATATCTTGCATCTGACAGGAAGTTTAACATTGTTGAGTCGGACTACGAATCAAAGAATGATTTCTACAGGATTGTTGTTCTTAGATACGCTCTTTCTCAGTACAGCTACTCAAAATACATTTCCACGAATATTGCGGAAAATGTCAGTGATGAGACTGTGGCTTACATAAAAGAGAATTCCAACGAACTTGTCGGTATCGATGTGATGGAAGATACCGTGCGCAAATATGTTGATTCGGAGTATTTCTCTCATATTGTCGGATACACAGGAAAGATTTCAACTGATGAGTACGAGGAGCTCTCAAAAGAGGATGACAGATATACGCTCAGCGATGTGGTCGGAAAATCCGGCATCGAACAGATTATGGAATCTGAGCTTCAGGGTAATAAAGGATCGGAGACGGTATATGTCGACAACCTCGGAAAGGTGCTTGAGATTGCGGATGTCAAGGAATCCAGCGCCGGAAATGATGTCTATCTTTCAATAGATAAAGATCTTCAGGAGACTATCTATAAGCTGATAGAGAAAAAACTGTCCGAGATAGTGTACTCAAAGATCATAAATGCAAAGACAAGTTCCTCGAGCGACATTATGATTCCGATTTATGATGTATATAATGCTACCATAAAGAACAGCATTATTGATATCTCGCATTTTTCAAAATCAAAGGCATCGGATGTCGAGAAGGCTGTGTACAATGTCTTCTTAAACAGACAGAGTACGGTTGTAAACCAGCTCGAGAAGTATATGTTGAAGGATAATGCCAAGGATTTTAAAGATCTGGGTGATGAGATGCAGGATTATATCACCTACATCATCAAAATGCTAAAGGCAAACAATATCCTTCTCAATGATGAGATAGACACAACAGATGATACTTTCCTCCAGTGGAAGGATGGAAAAATATCCTTTAAGGAGTATATCTCATACGCAATTTCAATGGGATGGGTGGACACCACAGAGTTTGAGACTGACAAAAAGTACTCGGATTCAGAGGAACTCTACAAGGCTCTTGTATCGTACATAGTAAATGATATACAGGGTGATGAGAGCTTTGCAAGAGTCATTTACGAGTATCTGATCTATAATGATCAGGTCACCGGAAGACAGCTTGCACTTATTCTATACGATCAGGGAATACTTGAAGATGAGGATGATACATACCGTATGCTTCAGACAGGCATGATCTCTCCGTATGATTTCTTCAAGGCTAGAATAAAGAACAGGGAGATCACTCCGGCTCAGCTTGCTCTCGATCCTTGTTCAGGTTCGTGTGTAATTACCGATGTTGACAGCGGTGAGCTTTTGGCGTGCGTATCTTATCCGGGTTATGACAACAATAAATTGGCAGGAAGCGTGGATGCCGACTACTATGCATCTCTAAACAGCGATCTTTCGCTTCCGCTTTACAACCACGCAACTCAGCAGAAGACAGCTCCGGGTTCTACTTTCAAGATGCTTATGTCGGCGGCAGGACTCAATGAGGGAGTCATTTCGACATCCGAAAAGATACTGGATAAGGGAGTTTATGAAAATATCAGCCCTTCTCCTGCCTGCTGGATATACAACTCGTCACACACGACGCATGGAAGCATAAATGTATCTCAGGCGCTTCGCGATTCATGTAACTACTTCTTCTATGAAGTGGGATATAGACTGAGTACCGACTCGTCCGGATACAATGAGAAAAAAGGACTTGAAACCATACAAGAATATGCTGAGATGTTTGGGCTCAACGAAAAGTCGGGGGTGGAGATTTCCGAGTCTGAGCCTACAGTTGCAACCGAGTATCCGATAACGGCATCAATCGGTCAGAGTAACAACTCATATACACTCACACAGCTGTCGCGTTATGTCACAGCGGTTGCAAGCAGCGGAACATTGTACAAGTACACCCTGCTTTCCAAGGTTACGGACGCAGACGGCAATGTGTTAAAGGAATATTCGCCGAAGGTCGAGTCCCAAATCGATGAATTGTCCGATACAACCTGGGATGCTATACACAAGGGAATGCGCATGGTTGTCAAGGAGCATGATGAATTTGACTCGTTAAAGACCAAAGCGGCCGGCAAGACCGGTACTGCTCAGGAAGACAAGTCGAGAGCCAACCACGCTCTGTTTGTCGGATATGCACCGTTTAAGAATCCGGAGATAACCATAACGACTCGAATTGCCTTTGGTTATTCATCATCGAATGCCGCGGATCTGAGCTCGGATGTACTGGCATATTATTTCGGCGAGAAGTCGGCAAAGAAACTGTTGTCGTCTTCGGGATCGTCTTCAGCATCAAACAGAGTTGGTGATTAACTTATAACCGGGAGACTTTTGTTTCAATGAAAAAACAGTATTCGTTAAGAAATTATGATTTCAGACTTGTATTTTACGTAATAGTGCTGTCGCTTATCGGTATTGCGGTAATCGGCAGTGCTGACAGTTCTTTTCAGAATAAGCAGGTGCTGGGATTAATATTGGGATTGGTCTGCATGGTCGTAGTCTCACTTATTGACTACGAGTATCTGATAAAGTTTGCTTGGATTTTTTACGCCATAGGAATTATACTTTTGGTATTGGTACAGCTTATCGGTGAGGAGGTAAACTACGCCACAAGATGGTTGTCCATAGCCGGAATTACCTTTCAGCCGTCGGAAATCTGCAAGGTTTTTATAATATTGTTTTTTGCTTATCTGTTCATGAAGTATCATGAATCGATAAACACCGTGCAGATGATAGCCGTTTCCGTGGTATTTTTGGCAATCCCGCTTGCGCTGATACTCAAGGAGCCGGATCTTTCGACCAGTATCATAGTTGTTTTGATCTTCGCTACAATGATCTTTATGGCAGGACTAAACTACAAGATAGTCGGTTCGGTAGTAGCGATCGTAGTGGCGCTTACAAGTATTGGCCTCTGGCTGATACTAAAGTCCGATGCCTCATTTTTACAGGGATATCAGACTAACCGTATCCTTGCGTGGAGATATCCGGAGGAGTACCCGGATCTATCATACCAGCAGATGAACTCCATAATGGCTATTGGATCGGGACAGTTGTTTGGAAAAGGATTAAACAACAACCTTGTAGACTCGGTTAAAAACGGTAACTTCATCAGTGAGCCTCAGACCGACTTTATCTTTGCCGTTGTGGGAGAGGAACTTGGATTTATAGGAAGTATTATAATAATCGCTCTGTTGTTTTTAGTTGTGCTTGAGTGTATTATTATAGCAGCGAGAGCAAAGGATATGGCTGGACGTATTATCTGCAGCGGAATGGCTGCATGGATCGGATTCCAGACATTTGTAAATATCGGCGTTGTATCCGGTCTCTTACCTAATACCGGTGTTACGCTGCCTTTTATCAGCTATGGATTGACTTCTTTAGTGTCCGTATTTTTGGCAATTGGAATAGTTCTAAATGTCGGGCTCCAGCCAAATGCTTCGAGAAAGACGAGCAATGAGAAGAGTGATCTGGATCTATAGTTTGTTCGTTTCATAGGAGGATGGTATATGAACGTAGGACTTATAGCACATGATTCTAAGAAAAAACTGATGCAGAATTTTTGTATCGCATATCAGGGTATACTGCGCAAACATGAACTTTATGCAACCGGAACCACGGGAAGACTCATCGAGGAGGTTGCAAATGTTTCAATACATAAATTTCTTGCTGGAAATCTCGGCGGAGCACAGCAGATGGGTGCTGAGATAGAAAACAACAATATTGACCTTGTTATATTTTTGCGTGATCCGGAGACGCTTCGTTCACACGAGCCGGATTTCGGAAAGCTTATGAAGCTTTGTGATGTACATAACATTCCGTTGGCGACAAACCTCGCAACGGCGGAGCTTCTTATCAAATCATTGGATAGAGGAGACTTAGAGTGGCGTGAAATGTACAGGTAGACACAAGAGGATTATTTCAATCATATCGGTTATCTCAGCCGGGGTGATCGCGCTTACATCATGTGGCAGTGTGGAGTTTCCAAGCAGGTACAATCTGTTTGACACCACTACCGAATACGGCTTAAACGAAGGAAGCAGCAGCGCTGCACCGCTGTTTGCCCGGGATCTCTGCGTTATAGGCGACGGTATGTTTGACATGGGAGATTTCGACAGCTCACTGGCGGAAAGCTCCGGAATATTTGATATAGGAAAGCGTGATGTCAGCTTTGCCGATGATATTTTCCAGAAAATGTATCCGGCCAGCACGACAAAGATACTCACAAGTCTTGTGGCCATTGAAAACGGAGACCTGAATGAGACGATAACCGTGTCGCAGTCGGCTATGGATGCGCTTGAGTACGGTTCGTCCACCTGTGGACTCCAGGTCGGCGACACTGTGACCTTGGAACAGCTTCTCTACGGTCTGATGCTTCGCTCGGGAAATGAGGCCGCCAACGTGATAGCTGAGATGATAGCCGGCAGCATAGAAAATTTTGCAGGGCTAATGAATGAGAGGGCACAGGAGATCGGAGCCACGCATTCGCATTTTGTAAATGCCAACGGTCTTCACAATGATGATCACTACACGACAGTATATGATCTCTACCTCATATTCAACGAAGCGTTAAAGAACGAAGACTTTTACAAGATCATATCTACCAAAGAGTACAGCACAACCTACAAAAACAGTGCGGGGGAGGATGTGACCGTAAACTGGGCTTCCACCAACCAGTACTTAAACGGAGATAGCGAAGTGCCGGAAGGCTTTACCGTTATCGGAGGTAAGACCGGTACGACAAACGCTGCGGGAAGCTGTTTGGTGCTTCTGTCCACCAAGAAAAACGACAGCTATATCTCGATCGTCATGAGGGCGCCGTCGCACATTGATCTTTATAATTATATGACGACAATACTTGAGAAGTTTACATAGGATATCATTTATATAGATAAATATAAGCTAAAGAAACGGTTAAATGTTAAATAAATGTTACAAAATGTTGACAAAGTAGCCGTGTGCGTGTATAATCGTGATTGCTGTGAGTTAGATAAGACAAGCAGTGATCGCGATTTTTGTTTTGTAACAAATTGATCCGAAAGAAAGATTTGTATGGTTTAAAAAATTGGAGGAATGAAATTGGCTAAGATAGCATTTTTGAAGAAAGCTTTGGCGGGATGTCTTGTATTGGCTACAGTCGCAGCTGCTCCGGCAGCCACGTTTGCCGCTGAGGTAAATACACCGGATGTAAGCGCGGGAGCAGGCGCAGTGCTCGGAAGCATCATCGCTGAAAATGTTGACGGCGAGAAGAGTGAGACTTCCAACGAAGATACCTACGGTTATGAGAATCTCGGTATCGCTGATGTAAACGATTACGTTAATATCAGAGAGAAAGCTGATGAGGATTCCGAATTGGTGGGCAGACTTGAAAAAAATGCAGGCTGCAACGTGATCAGCGAAAAGGACGGCTGGTACAAGATCGAGTCCGGCAAGGTGACAGGATATGTAAAGAGTGAGTATATCCTCACAGGTGATGCGGCTAAGAAAATAGCCGACAAGGTTGCAAAAAAGGTTGCGACGGTTAATACGACAACACTTAACGTCAGATCTAAGGCTTCCACAGACAGTTCCATCGTTGTCCAGGTTGGAGAAGGTGAGAAGCTGAAGGTAGTTTCCGAAAAGAAGAACGGTTGGTTGAAGGTAAAAGTGAGTGGAGAGAAGGGTTACGTATCCAAAGAGTTCGTGACCGTATCGATAGAACTCGAAGATGCTCTCACACTCACTGAGGTCAAGTACGGCAAGGGAGTAAGCGACGTGAGAATGTCAGTCGTTGAGTATGCTCTCCAGTTCGTAGGCGGAAAGTACGTCTGGGGCGGAAGCACTCTCGGAGTCGGAGTTGACTGCTCAGGATTTACGATGAGAATCCTCGGTGCGTACGGCGTATCGCTTCCGCACTCTTCAGCTGCACAGCCGAATTCCGGAACAAAGGTTGCACTTTCCGATGTACAGCCGGGAGATCTTATCTTCTATGGAAGCGGCGGAATCAGCCATGTGGCTATCTATATTGGAAACGGACAGATAGTGCACGCAGCAAATTCTCGTAAGGGAATCATAGTTTCCGGTATGTATTATATGACACCGATCTGCGCTGCATCTTACTTTTAAATAATAGGAAAAAGATGTTTACAAGACAGATTGTTTGTGTTAGTATATCGTAGTGTGTGAATGGAGTTTCGTATTGCGGAGCTCCATTTAAATAATGCCGCTGCTTAGTTTGCGGACACTCCGCCCCAGACTCAGCAGTAGGATAATAATAAAAAAAGGAGGATATCGAAATGATAGCAAAAGAGAAAAAGCAGGAAATCATGAAGGAGTACGCTCGCACAGAGGGTGATACAGGTTCACCGGAGGTACAGGTTGCAGTATTGACAGCACGTATCGCTGAGCTCACAGAGCATCTCAAGGAGCACCAGAAGGATCATCACTCAAGACGCGGACTCTTAAAGCTTGTTGGTCGCAGACGTAGATTGCTTGCATACCTTAAGAACAGAGATATCGAGAGATATCGTTCACTTATCGAGCGTCTCGGACTCAGAAAGTAGTAACTATTCAGAGCGGATTTTTATGTCCGCTCTGTTTTAAATGTAGGAAATAATTTTTTATGAATGCCCGAGACCACTGTTGTGTACGTTTGTTGAAGCTAACCGGTCACTGAGCCTGTCGAAGTGACAACAGTAAAGCGTCTACAACAGTAGTTTCGGGACAAAAGGAGAAAAACATGTACAAGACTTATTCAATGGAGATCGGTGGCAAGACACTTACCATCGATGTTGGACGTGTTGCAGCCCAGGCAAACGGCGCAGCATTCATCAAATACGGAGACACTACCGTGCTCTCTACAGCTACAGCATCGGCTAAGCCGAGAGAAGGAATCGATTTCTTCCCCCTCAGCGTTGAGTTTGAGGAGAAGATGTACTCTGTAGGCAAGATTCCGGGAGGATTTAACAAGAGAGAGGGAAAGGCATCTGAGAATGCAGTACTTACAGCCCGCGTTATCGACAGACCGATGCGTCCGCTCTTCCCGAAGGATTACAGAAATGACGTCACATTAAACAACCTCGTTATGAGTGTTGATCCTAACTGCAGACCAGAGATAGTTGCCATGCTCGGCAGTGCTATTTCCACCTGCATTTCAGATATCCCGTTCGACGGTCCGTGTGCTATGACACAGATCGGTATGGTTGACGGCGAGTTCATCGTTAACCCTTCACAGGAAGAGTGGGACACAGGTGATCTCAAGCTTACAGTTGCCTCTACATCTGAGAAGGTTATCATGATCGAGGCAGGCGCAAACGAGATTCCTGAGGCTAAGATGCTCGAGGCTATCTACAAGGCTCACGACATCAATCAGGAGATCATCGCACTCATCAACAAGATGGTTGAGGAAGTCGGCAAGCCGAAACATGAATATGAGAGCTGTGTTATTCCGCAGGAACTCATGGACAAGATCATGGAAATCGTTACTCCGGCTGAGATGGAGGAGGCTGTATTCACAGATGAGAAGCAGCAGCGTGACGAGAATATCCGCGCCATCACTGACAAACTCGAGGAGGAGTTTGCTGACAACGAGGAGTGGCTTGAGATGCTTTCTGAGGCTGTATATCAGTATCAGAAGAAG
>CAJOQF010000275.1 GCA_905236295.1 uncultured Eubacterium sp.
ATTCCTTATGGACTTTATCGATAAGGTATACCATGTACATATTAAGGATGCGGTAGTCAAGCTTGACGGACGTGCGGGCATACTCGGATCCCACATCACATTTGGCGATATGCGCAGGGGATGGAATTTTGTATCTCCAGGTCACGGTGATGTGAATTTTGATGAGATAATAAGAGTCCTTAACCAGGGCGATTATGAAGGACCGCTTTCCATTGAGTGGGAGGACAGCGGAATGGAGCGTGTCTTTGGTGCCACTGAAGCGTGTGAATTCACGAAAAAACTTAACTTCTCTCCAAGTAATGTAGCGTTTGATGATGCTATAAAGAATAATTAATGCCATAATTATCATATAAAGAGATACGCTCAGAACAAACAGAGCAGCCATCCGGGTCAGGATGGCTGTTTTGGGTTAACTGAAGATCTTTGTGTGTGCTTTTTTCGGACTCATTATTTGCCGGGATTGGCCTCGTTCTCCCCGCGATCGCAAGGGTAGATAAAATTGCTTCTGAGTATCTCGAGAGATTCTTTGGTTGTATAAATGTATTCGTTTACTTCGCGTCTGGTCTCTAACCTATCTTTGGGCGTTTCGCTTTGTTCGGCTTTTTGTTTTCGGTATTCTTTCGGAGTCATTCCGTAGACCTGAGAGAACATCTTGTTTAAGTATTTGCTGTCGGAAAAGCCGCTCTGCAAGCTTATATCAATGATGCGCATGTCGGTTTTCTGAAGCAAATAAAGCGCATGCTCGAATCGCAGTGTGTTTACAAAATCCTGAAAACTTTGTTTTAAGTTGTTTTTAAACAGGTGTGAAAGGTAGTAAGTGGTGAGACCTTCCATTTCAGCAATCTCTGAGAGAGTTATCTTTTCCGTGTAGTGTTCTTCTATATAACCGACGATACGCTCCATCCTTTTTTCAACGTTCAATGCGGAAAGCTTTGCCTCGTCGGAAATGGATACATAAGGAACCTTTGTCAGCAGAAGCGAAAACAATCGGTTGATATCGCTTATGCATCTGAATTCAAAAGTCGGCATTTTTTCAAAAAAATTATATCCTATATTGAAACATAAGTGTCTTAATTCCGATTCGCACTCAGATCCCTGTAAAAGGGGGGGTCAGGTGAGATTCCTGAAATCTGATATTGTGTATATTGGGATAATACGGTTCGCAAAAAGAGAGGTCTATCTGTATAACAAGAGCAATGCAGTTTCCCGATGATGTATAACATGAGTGTGCCTGACCTGAATTAATAAGCACTACATCTCCGGGGATGGCGTCGAAGTCCTTTTCAGCGCAGAAATGAAGGGTGCCTTCAAGGATAAGCATTATCTCAAGATCAGAATGAGCGTGCATTCCTCTGAAAAACAGGTTTATGACCATGAAGTGCATTTTGCTTATATGTGTGTGTTTTACATGTTCTATTTCTTTTTGTTTATATCCAGTCATAATATGAATATACTTTATAGATATTCTAAAATCAATATAAAGAGTGCAACCTTATCAGTTTTCGATGGCAATATTGTCAAGGTGAGTAAGTGAGGAACAGGTTATTATTTGAGTATCAATTAAGTAACCACCAAAAAATAATAAGGAGGGATTAGCAAATGACAGCTACATCTGTGAAAAAAACAGACGTAAAACTAAGCTTCGGAAGACAGCTCGGATACGGCATCGGTGAGATGGCAGGGCAGTTCTTCTTTGGCTTCTGGGGGTCATACCTTTCGGTCTTCTACACTGACCAGGTAGGTCTTGCCCCGGGAATTGTATCACTTATATTTTTGATCGCGCGTATATGGGATGCGGTAAACGATCCGCTCTTTGGAAACATTGCGGATAGACACCTGCACAAAAAGATGGGACGTTATCGACCGTGGATCATCTTTGGAGCACCTGTACTTGCAGTGCTTGCCATTCTTGTTTGGCATGTGCCAAATCTCGAGGGTAACGGATTAAAGATCGCCTATGTTGCGATAACCTACATCCTTGCCGGAATGGCATTCTCGGCCGTAAACGTTCCGTATATGAGCCTTCAGGCTACGCTTACCACAGATATGAAATCGCGCGGAGATATCGCAAACATCAAGGGAGCGTTTACATTTGTAGGAACAGCCGTTGTAAATCTTTTTACAATGAGTCTTGTGACAAAACTCGGCGGCGGAGAGCCAAATGCCAAGGGATACTTCCTCACCGGCGTTGTATTCACGCTCATCGGACTTGTAATGTACTTTATTACCTTTGCCAGCACAAAAGAGGAGTACATTGTTCAACAGACGCTTGAGAAGGTCTCGTTTAAACAGGTTATCACATACATCTTCGGAAACAAGGCAATGCTTGCGGTAATGTTCACGCTTTTACTCTCTATGCTCGCAACATTCGGACGTCTCGGAGTGGCGGTTTATTATTATATGTACTGCTGTCACGCATTCGATAAGATTGGTATTTTGATGGTGATTCCAACGGTTTGCACGATCATCCCAACTTACATAATACCGAAGATAAATGTATCGAGAAAGCTTCTTATCACGATCGCTTTGTTGGGAAGAGCAGCAGCGCTGTTCGCACTATTCTTTATCGATTATACAAATATTACAGCAATTATGGTATGCCTCGTATTCGTCGGTCTATTGAACTTTGAGACTGGTATGCTTGCCGGGCTTATAGCGCCCGCTATTGATGATGCAGAGGTTAAAAAAGGAATCCGCATGGACGGAACAGCTTACGCAATGGTAAATCTTTTTGCGAAAGTGGCAAGTGCTCTCGGTGGAGCGATCGGACTTGCTATCATGGGTGTGATGGGATATGTCGCAAACCAGGATCAGACGCCGCAGGCTATGACGGGAATAAACTTCTCGACAAATATCCTTCCGGCAATCTTCTGTGTCGCAGCGATCTTCCCGCTCATATTCTACAAGCTCACACCTGACAAGATTGCGGAGAACAGCCGTATACTTGCGGAGAGACATGCGAATGAACAGAATGAAGAAACTGTAACAGAGGAATAAACCGCAAATAGGAAGGAGATCAAAGAATGGGATTTGTAATGAAAGTTAAACTGACAGAGACTCTCCGCGACGGGACTTTAAAAAACTACTATGAGCTCGGGAAAAAGGCCGGCTATCAGGTAGATGTGCGTCTCGCGTATTATAGAGGACATTATCTCTCAGTTATAGATGAGCTTGCGCTCG
>CAJOQF010000276.1 GCA_905236295.1 uncultured Eubacterium sp.
AAGATCCATTCGCCATTTACATACCTCTTTTGACCGTTCAGTTCATCATAATAATCACAATCCCAATCCCCGAGAAGAGGTGCAAACCAATCATATTCGTCAGGAATTTTATCAGTCTTTTGAGATAATAATGCATCAATAAAGCTATCCATTTTATGCTCCTCCACATAATTCATTATATCTCTTCCTTTTCTCTTCTTTTATGAACCGTTGGATACTTGTCAATTATCTCTTTATACCTAAAACAGTTTTCATGATGATCGCATATAATTCCGCATGCTTGAAGATGTGAATATACAACAACCGATCCTAAGTATTTAAATCCTCTTTTCTTTAAGTCTTTGCTCACTATTGTCGACAATCCATTCTTAGACGGCAATTTACCTTTTTGATGACCTTGATATAAAATGGTTTTGCCATTTGAGTATTTCCAAATATAATTGTCAAAAGAACCATACTCTTCAATTACTTCCATAAATTTTGCTGCATTACCGATTATTGCTCTAATCTTATTTTCCGAGCGAATCATTCCCGGATATTCAATAATCCTTTTTATATCCTTTTCTGAATATTTTGAAATTTTAATATAATCAAAATCGTCAAAGCAGGCTTTAAAGATTTCTCTTTTTTCAATCATTAAAGTCCAGCTAAGACCACATTGCATAACTTCCATCATAAGATATTCAAAATGCTTTCTGTCATCATGAAGTGGTACTCCCCATTCACAGTCATGATATTTAATCATTTTGTCTGATATATTTCCCCATTCGCAACGTTCCATATTCTTCTCCACTGATTATCAATTTATTATTTCTTCCACTAGATAAAAGTTTATAAATCCTTTTCTATTTCTTGCTGTACCTTCTTGCTGAATTTCTTAAAAACAGTATCATATGCTAAATCAATCATGTTTAACAATTCATCTTCCGGAAAATCTGTCAATAAAACTGTATTCCAATATGGTTGCTGAACCGGTGGACAGTGATAACCTCTAAACACTTTTTCCGGAAATGCCATCCTATAGAATTGTCCATCCTCAGCAGTACACTTTAATGTAATTTTGTAGTCATGCTCATATGGATATAATTGCGCAAAAATTTTTCCATTTAATTTGTAGCAAATAGGCACATCACCAAATGGAAATTCTTCTGTAGCCTTATGCTTATTTCTGCAGTAATTTTTTATATCTTCAACTGTCATTTTATTAATAATCCTCCTATATATAAAAATCATTTCCATCTAGTATTATTTCTTACATATATTTTTTACTCTCTTCTGGATTAATGAATTATTCAAATTTAAATATCTTTATCAAATAATGTATAAATATCAATTCCCGTCTTCTGATCAAAATAATCTTTCAATTCAAATATCGCATTCCATTTTTCAATAGTTGTATCTTTAAACCCGAATTTTCTCACAGCAGACACCATCTTTTTCTCGATATAACAAAAGCCATTTGCTAAAGAAACAGCATCACACAATTGTATTAATTTGTCATAATCATTAAATTCCACTTTATCTAAATAATCTTTCACGAATTCAATATCTTCTTTTTCACAGTCCCAGCTATCATAAATGCCGTCAATATCTTTATATTGAAACGTATGTGTCAAACAGATACGCGCTTCTTCATTGCAGCCTAGCGATTTCATATATTTGTAACCATCTATGATGTGTCTTGACTGCATATTTCCGTTTCTTCTTCCTATATCATGAAGCAATCCAAAACAATACGCTTTATCAACATCCATGTTACATAATCCTGCAATTTTTTCTGCCAAATATGCCACATTGTACGAATGTTGAATCCAACCTCCATCATTTAACGCCTTTGTTTCTGCTAATATCTGTTCAGCCATTTCTCTATTCATTTTTATACCTCTCATTGTTTGCTTTTTGCATATTATATTTTTAAATACGCTTTCGCACAATCTCTAGCCTGATTTGGATACTCAAATCCTTCTATCTTTGCCAATTCTTCTGTTATTCTCTCAAACAAATTATGAGTCGCAATAAGTGCTTTACATACATCCTCTTTATCATAATTTGCAAAGCACATTCTCAACTCTTTCAAAATTTCATCTCCAGCCCATTCTTCAAGGAATCTTCCGTTATGCCATACATCGACACCTTCACTTTCATATCGATATAGTTCCATCATTCTAAGAAGATGATTCTTTAAATAAGAATCTACACACATCTTGGCAGACCACAACTCTCCTCTTTTAAGTTTCTTACTTGCCCAAATATCATGGAAATAGAAATTGTTTACTATATTAATAAATTCCTTCTCACTCATTGCTGGATTTGAATGACCTAATTTAATATATTCTTTTAGTAATTCCGTGCACTGCATAGAATCATATAATACATCATATCCCCTATTCATAACCCATTCAGCTATGCCTTCTTTTACAATTTTTTCAAAATGTTCAGGCGTAAATATGAGCATATCAACATCCCTATCATCATCAAAAATACATCTTCTTTCCTTACCATCGCCAAGTGTAGGTTCTATAAAGGAAATATTTACTTGCCCTAAAAGTTTTGGATACTCACCCGAATACCAACTTTCAGTATTCTTTGTGACAATGAACAAGTCCAAATCAGAGAACTCATCAGCTTTTATATCTTTTCTCATTGAAGATCCAATAGCAACTATCGCCTTTATATCCTCATCTTTATTTGCATATTCTAATAATCTGCTTTTAATATCGTCATATTTTTCCATTTATACTTACTCCTCAACTTCAATAGTTAATTCATTTTTTATTTTATCCATGCGCTATTTCATTCAACATATATTCAGCATAATCACTAGCCAAATTGACATTATAATTAACATCAATCCCTTTTTCATATTCATCCATAGCCTTTTTAACTATATCATGATAATCACTTGGTATATTATTAAGCGCCCACTGACCGCCTTCACTTTTTGAAAGCACAAGTCCTTCTTTTTTATATGCCAATGCCCTT
>CAJOQF010000277.1 GCA_905236295.1 uncultured Eubacterium sp.
ATAGCCAAAGAGGCAGTATGGCTTTACAGCAAATTCGGTGATGGAGAGTATCAGGATGTTCCTGGCCTCTGCAAGATTGCTGAGCAGAGCGAGATCGAAGGAAAAGGATGGTCTCTGACTCCAGGAGCGTATGTAGGTGTTGCTCCGGTTGAAGACGATGGAGTTGATTTCAATAATCGCATGAAAGAGATTCGGAAAGAACTCCTTGATTTGCAAGAGGAGAGCAATCGCCTTATGAGCATTATCTCCCGCAACATGGAGGAGATGGGACTATGAGTTGGGAATATGTGACATTAGACAAATTAGGAGATGTTTCACGAGGAAGATCAAAACATAGACCGAGAAATGATGCTTCTCTGTTTGGAGGAGATTACCCATTCATACAGACAGCAGATGTGAAGGATGCACCGTTCTATATTACTTCTTATAGTGATACCTATAATGAAAAGGGCTTAGCACAGAGCAAACTGTGGCATAAAGGAACTCTCTGTATCACAATAGCTGCAAATATAGCGGACACAGCGATATTGGGAATTGATGCGTGCTTCCCTGATAGCGTTATGGGCTTTCTTCCGTATAAAGGAGTTTCGGACGTTAGATTTGTGAAATATGCTTTTGATATGTTACAAAGAGACATGCGTCAGATTTCTCAGGGTACTGCGCAGGACAATCTTTCATGGCAGAAACTGTCCACTATAAAGTTCCCGAAGCCTCCAATTGAGATTCAAGAAAGAATTGCTGATTTATTGGTGTCATACGAGGATTTGATTGAGAACAATCAGAATCAAATCAAATTACTGGAGGAAGCGGCACAGAGACTATATAAGGAATGGTTTGTGGATTTTCGTTTTCCCGGACATGAAGATACAGAGATTGTTGATGGATTGCCTGAGGGGTGGGAGAAAAAAGGATTAAGCGAAATAGCTCCTATACTCACAGGAAAAAAAGATGCAAACTTCGGCACCGAAGATGGAAAGTATCTGTTTTTTACATGCGCTCAGGAGCCAATAAAAGCACCTTCATATTCGTTTGATTGCGATGCTGTTATCCTTGCTGGTAATGGAGATTTTAATGTTAAGCTTTATCGTGGTAAGTTTGAGGCTTATCAGAGAACATATGTCTTTAGCCCGAATGATAGAGGACATTTATATTTGCTGTATCACGCTGTTAGAGAAAATATGCGTCAGTTGTTCCAAGGAGCGAGCGGATCAACGATTAAGTTCCTTACAAAACGAATGCTTGAAGATATTATTGTTTATATTCCTGATGAGCAGTTACTCAAAAAATATAATGATAATGCCGAAGCAATCCAACGGAAGATAGAATGCCTAAAGGATTCTATCAACGAAGCTACCGAAGCCCGCGACCGTTTACTTCCAAAACTTATGTCAGGAGAAATAGAAGTGTAATATGAGTGATGTTATTATGGAAATTTCCATTCCGCTTGACGAAGATGGCTTTTTAGAAATGGAATGCGACTTTTGTAAGAGTCGCTTTATGCTGAAAAAAGACGTATATGAGAGTGAAGAAAACCTAAGTTTCTTTTGCCCAATATGTGGATTGCCGAATCATACGAATACCTTTTTCTGCCCTGAGGTATTAGAAAAAGCTCAGCAGAAGGTCATTAACTATATGTATGATGAGATGGACAGAGTACTTGGGAAAACGATAAGAAACATCAACAAAAGCGGATTTATTAAGATGTCAATGAATAAACCTCATAAAGAACCGGAGGTGGAGCTATATGTTCCTGTAGATAACTATGAAACGGTTCATAAAACTTGCTGTGAGGTTGATGTTAAGGTGAGGACTATTGACAAAGAAATCGGCATTTATTGTCCTATATGTGGAGGCTCAGCACTATGACCAAAAAAGAATTAAGGAAAATCTCTCTGAATTATAGAACTCTATCATCGCAAATGCTGAAGATAGATTCTCAAAGTGAGATATATTGTATACAGATGTTCTTTGATTTTATTACGAATACAACTGTACTATTTGACTATATTACATCGTGTCATACTACTGATTACGACTTTAAAGATATTTTCGAAAAAAAAGGATGGAATGATGTTCTTCAACTACCTGCTAACCAAAAAGATATGGTTGATTATGGGTACCAATTATTGAAATACATTCTTGATGGTCCTAAACAGCTATTTGCATTGGGACAAGGTTATACTCGAAGCAACAAATTTAAGGATGCTATTGAATCATTTATGAGAAAAGCGGTTGAACCGTTTGTTGTTGCCCTACGAAGTTTTCTTGAAATGGAACTGATTGAAGGCGACGAAAAAGAGGATGACGCTCAATCAGGGAAAAAGACTATATTTTTATCATATTGCCATAAGGATTCTGATATTGCAGATTTGATTGACGAAAGACTAGGAATGCTTATTAAGGACAACGCTACAATATCCCGAGATATCAGAGATGTTGAATACCATGAGAGCTTTAAGAAGTTTATGCAATCAATTGAGCGTCATGATTATGTAATTACTATTATCAGTGATAGTTATATTAAGTCGCGCAACTGTATGTATGAGGTTTTAGAGGTTGTAAAGGATTCGAATTTTGCGGACAAATTAATATATATTGTGCTGGAAAATGGAGATTCTCAATATTACAAAACTAAGCCCACTGTTGATATTGGAGCAGATGTTTATTCTACAAATGCTCAGACAGAATATAGCAAATATTGGAAGCAGCAGGAACAGGACTTGCAGAGACAGATTGATGAACTGGGTGATCCAATATATGCGATTACACAGATAAAGGAAAAGAAGCATATTCAAAAGATATTGCTGGATTTACCAGAATTTATTGAGTTTGTTCGAGATAGAAAAGCTATTCCGTTATCAAAATACTTAGAGGATGATTTTTCTGAAATACGTAAATTTATGGATATCTAAAGGATGCAAGGCGAAAGGAGATTTCACATGAAATATGAATACTCCGAAAATGTTTTAGTACAAGACAGCGCAGCAGCTCTTATGCATGATGAGCTGGGGTGGGATGTCGTCTTTGCCTATAATCAGGAGGTGCTGGGTGAGGATGGTACTCTCGGCAGGAAGGATTATCACGAAATTGTCC
>CAJOQF010000278.1 GCA_905236295.1 uncultured Eubacterium sp.
CCCATCTTGCCGATAGCTGTACGACAAGCGCTGGCTATTACTACTCTGTTTGCCATTTTCTTTCTCCTTTTAGAATAATATGAAACTGTTAGAATTGCATTTTGTGATCCGAAACTTCTTCAGACCCGACAAGATTGATTTTAGCACTAGGCAATATTTTTGTAAAGTAGTGGCATCTACATATTTTATTGAATATTTTATTCAAGTCTTGCTCGCGAGATTCTTCGCGCCGGGCGCGGTCGCGTCAGCGACATATTTCCTATTGAACAAAAAGAGGAGATCCACGTATATATCATACGAAAATCTCCTGCTTTATCTTCTTAATTGTATTTTCTTTTTCTGGCAGCCTCAGATTTCTTTTTACGCTTTACGCTCGGCTTCTCGTAATGCTCTCTTTTGCGGATTTCCTGCTGGATACCCGCCTTTGCACAGTTTCTTTTAAACCTGCGAAGCGCGCTGTCTAAAGATTCATTCTCTTTTACGATTACTTCTGACACTAATCTCTACCCTCCCTCCAGTTGCATATTGTGCTTCAACTGTTGTTTGATTAATGCCCCAGTTGAAATTATACTACATTCTTAAAAAAAGTCAAGATTAATTTTAGAAGTAAAAATCACCCATAAATCCAGAAATCAAAACTTTTCCGCCAAACCGGATTTCCTTTCCCGCGAAAATTTCCCATTCAAAAGAGGCATCGCACACAAATGCGACGCCCCTTTCTTCTAATTTTTTAATCTACAAGACCTTAATATGATTATCTAACCTTGATCGTAACCTTCTTTGTAGCCTTATTATAATCATTTGTGGCCTTTGCTGTGATCTTAATTACATAAGTGCCCTTCTTTGCACCCTTCTTCAAAGTGACAACTCCGCTCTTGGATACAGATATCTTCTTGGAAGCCTTTTTCGTTACTTTGAAGGAAAGCTTTGTCTCGGCCGATGCTTTGCTCAAATCAACCTTCTGAGCCTTCTTCTTAACCTTCTTGTACTTAACTGTGTACTTAGATTTTACACCGGTGATCTTCTGATCCAATATATCATATCCGATCTCTATAACATTTCCCTCGAGATCCGTGTAGTATGTAACAAGTCCGACCCCAAGATAAGCTACTGCGTAAAGCTCTCCGTTTGCATAGACCTTATAGATTCCTGCCGTCTCTCCCGGACCGGGATCCGTCACGAGGCTGTCAAGCGTGTAAGTATAGGATGTCGCACCGGCGATCTCCTCTTCAACGCCCGCATTCGGTCCACCTACCGGAGTGTATGTCCACTTAAATGTGGTATTTTGAAGCTCGTCCGTTGTCAGGATAACCGTCCCCGGGTTTGCTGTGATCTCAGCCGGGTTAAGTACTCCCGCAACCTCAATGTCCATAAACATACTTACATACGGAAGTGAGCTTCCTTCGGAGCCATCGCTCGGAACTCCTGCGCCTTCTCCGCCACTTCCAGCCGGAGCCGTCCCTCCGCCTGCAGAGCCATTTTCTTCTCCCGTCGTCTCTGCTTCTGTCACGACAACCTCAACAGCCTCCACGGTACTCGACATAGTTTCTGACTGACCGGATTCAACAATGATGTATGTCGTTCCCGGTGCCACCGCCGTGATGAGTCCGTTTTCATCAACTGTGGCTATGCTCTCGTCTTCGGATGAGTAGGTGATAGCGTTTGTGGCTGTGGCCTCGATCTGGCTCGTCTCACGTACGGCAAGGCTAACTTCTGTCGATGCAACAGCAAGATCCCCAACCTCTCTCTCCGGAATTACGCCCGTCTCATGATCCTCGGCCGTCAATACAACCTCCTCGTTTCCGGACGACATAAGTTGTCCTGCAACCCAGAGCTCAACACCCGGCTCGATAACCACCTTTGCGTCATCCATAATGGCAAGGTTTACTATTCTCGAATCAGCCGTCACATTCCATACGGCATCTTTGTCGAGCGATACCTCTATTCCGTTCGCATTGTTGTAGTTGATCGTGTTTGCAACCTGTCCTATATCATAGTACTCGGAAAGCGTAAACTCTGTATTCTGATACTCGAGAAGCTCGTTTTCTGCCTCCTCTGAATTTGCAGCCACTCCGCCGATAGACTTCACATAGTCCGATCCATCCTTGGTCACATGGATGGCTGCCGTCGAAGCGATTCCTCCCGAAAGCGTAGCACCCTCCGATACGTAGACTGAAAGGAAGCTTCCCGGAAGCGCTCCCTCTGTGGAAGCATCCGAACCCGACGCATTATAAATGTTTCCGTTATATGTACCATCGGAAAATTCAACATACTGGTAGGTGTCGCCCTCTTCGGCCGCAGCCTTGTTGAATCCGGCATTCTCCGTATGAGTCTCCCCGAAGGTCATATTTTGCGGATTGAATCCTCCCGTTGTCGCATCATCATTATCCATCACCTGAAGAAGAACTCCGTTGCCCGGTGTGATATCTCCATGTGTTGCGGCATAGATACTGGCCTGCATATTCGATGCGCCTGACTTCAAAAGGAAGGTGGTGTATCCGGTATTTACCTCTGTCCCCTCACCGAGTATAAGTGTGTTGGGCGTCTTCGTAGTCTGATGGAACATAAATCCGAATGTATCGGAATTTATCACAGATGACTTGGTCTCTGTGGCTGTGTAAGTGGATGTGGAACCGTCAGCATGCGTAAGGGTGTACTCCTCTCCCTCGACAATCCCCTTATATTCAGCACTTCCGCCTGTAAAGATGTTTGCGTATGTTCCCACGTTGAGCTCTGCTCCGGCAAACACCTGATTTGATCCTCCGATGAGATATGTTCCGTATCCGCTTCCATAGTTTGTTGTATACGGATTATCCTGTGTGGTAAGCTGTCCACCCTCAGCCTGGATCGGAATGGCCGACTCATCGGAATTCATAAGCGTGAGGCTCGTGTTATATATATTGAGCTGCATATCGCTTCCGGAGTCCGTGGAGAGAACTGCACACCCAAGGCTTGCAAACCGCGCAACTCCTTATCTACTATACTATTAGGCAATCTGAACTCGGGAATACCGTATTTGAG
>CAJOQF010000279.1 GCA_905236295.1 uncultured Eubacterium sp.
CTCATATCCGTCAGATATAAGTCTTTCCACCAACTCACGGCGGAAATTGTATATGACCACATCATGGTTTACCAGGAATAAAACTTTTGACTTACCGGAAGCTGCCAGTTTAGCATTCTTCTTTTCCGTAAGTCTTATGGAATCCTTAAACGAAACCTTACAGTAGTTAAGTCCTTTATATCTTGAAAGCTTTTGATCGTAAACATTATTTCCAAAAGCTTTCTTTGCCATATCTCCAACTTTTCCCGGCATATTACTTCCCGCCGACACCATGAGATTGTACGCCCGCGAAACGCGGATATCCTTACGATACAGCCTTGCTATCTCTTTTACAATGTAGCTTGTTCTGCCATACTGTCTGTTCTGTGGAAAGAAAATGCCTCCTTCCCCGCTTAACATAAGCAGGCTAAGAAACTCACAGAGATTGTCTATGAACAGCATCGATCTGTGATTATCGATGTTCGGAAATACCGGAAGCTTCTTTGCAAGCTTTGCGAGAACAGGATAGTTTCCCTTAGATCCTCCGCCATATATCATAGGCGCCCTAATGATCGCTACTCTAAAACTTTCATCGGCAAGCTTTCTCACGCCTTTATCCGCAAGGTACTTGCTGTTTCCATAGAAGTTTGCGGGATGCGGAACAGTCTCCTCGTCTATGATCTTCTCCCTGCCATACGGCGCAGAGTCCCCATATATTATCATGCTACTCATGAAAACAAACTGTTTAACACCGGCTTTCTTTGCTTTCTTTGCAGTGTCTATCGCAAGCTTCGTGTTCACTTCATAATACAGCTTCTTCTGCTCATCGGAAACGTTTCCTATATCCGCATGAGCTATCCCCGCAACATGATACACGACATCATAGCCCGAAAAATCCTTGTCCTTCCAAGCATCCCCAACCATATCGATCGTGTCGATCTCAAGATTCGGATAATGAGTAGCGGCATATTCCCTGAAGGATTCTCCTATATAGGAACCTGCTCCGGTGATAAGGATCTTCTTTTTAGCCGTCCTATCGAACGCAAATGTTTTTTTATAGGCATATTCATCAAAACCGGCTTCTTTTCTCTCTTCATCGGAAAGAGCAGTGCCCTTATCCTCTTTCATAGCGCCGGTGCCGCCTTCAACCACGCCCTCAGACTTTACAACACTCTTTACCGTGTCAAAGAACAGATCCACATCCTGTCTGAAAGCACGCTTACTGCCATTTTCAAGGTTCTTTACATAAATGCCGTCAAACCTTGCTTTAATCGGAATTTCCAACTCATCCCTTCCGCGGACCTGCGCAAGTCCGGTAAGCCCCGGCAGCACATCATTTGCCCCGTACTTATCACGTTCCGCTACAAGATCATCCTGGTTCCAGAGAGCCGGGCGAGGGCCTATGATACTCATATTTCCGACAAAAATATCCCAGATCTGAGGAAGCTCATCAAGCGATGTTTTTCTAAGCCACTTTCCGACCCTTGTGATATACTGATCCGGATCCTCAAGCTGATGCGTCGGAATGTCGTGCGGAGTGTCCATCTTCATGGAACGGAACTTATGAAGCTCGAATAACTCCTTATTCTTTCCGACCCTCTTCTGCTTAAAAAGCACCGGACCCGGATCGTCTATATAGACCGCTGCACTGATCGCAGCAAGCAACGGACTTAATATGATAAGCCCGCCTAGAGATAAGGTCTTATCTATGGTGGGTTTTATCACGTCCTTGTATTTATTTTCGTTTTTATCAAATCTATCTGTTTTTTTCACTTATGATCTCTCTATCATCATTTGGTTTATTTGTTCTTTTGCATATCCCATGGCTGAAAGAATAGCTTCTCTTTCGTGTTCATTTAAAAACACCTTATTAAGATGGCTTTTATTATACTGCATATACGTATCTTTTGTTTCCATCTATCAATCCCGAAGAGAGAATAAGCCATTCAAATGACTCCGGTAAATAAAGACTTATATTTGTATTTTTCTGCATATATAAATATATTTCATTCATTTCAGATCCAAATGCGGCACCGTCTGCAATAACCAATATTTTTGTATCCCCATATTCGCTAATCTTATGCCGTATTCTTGTTTTTCCGCCCGCAGAAATGCATTTCTTCATGCTTTTGACTATATCACAGAAAAACTCATATCCTGAATTTGTATCCTCAACTATCAATAAATCATTATCTTTTATCGTTTCACTATCAAACGAATACAGATGATAAAACGAATTATATGTCTGCCGCATATCAGCATATTTTCCGGACGAATGGATTCCATATACTTCCTCGACTGAATATGGCAAGTTCGGGAGATTTTCTCGTGTAATTATGACATAATAGTTGTCGCTATCTTTTATCTTTCTTGCAAAATCCTCAGATTTGATAACCTTAGTCTCTTCATCTATAAAAATTATACATTCTTTGCTTTGCTCAATAACACTTTCCCAATTGCTGTTATTTAACGTTTTGCATTTTTTTGAACAAGATACAGTTATCCCTGATTCATCACCTAATCTCTCGTAAGCTTCGACGAGATTCATAAGTGTTGTCTTCCCCGTTGCACTATCACCACGGATAATCGTGATATTTCGCTTAACATCAAATTCAAACTTTATTCTCTTATTTTGAATAATAATATGATGCTTTCCAGTCATCTTTCCTCGATTCTCATAGATTCGTACAAATACTCACTGTAGTCATTGACCATTTTTTTTGAATTCTCAATATAGGCTTTAAATTCTTTGCATCCACTAAAATCCATTACGTGATGAAGATTAATTGTCAAATCTTTTATTTTTGCAATCTCTACTATCCATTTTGCACAATTATCTCCACAAGCAGATGCATTGAATATTTTTCCAGTCTTATCAAACATCATAAGCATCAGTGTCTTTACGCCACCTGATAGATCCTTTACAGGAATAGAACCTAAAACCGGACTGTCA
>CAJOQF010000280.1 GCA_905236295.1 uncultured Eubacterium sp.
CGCCTCGCGACAATATTCCATTCGTGCGAGTGCGCATCCTCGCGGAGCGATTTTTTAAATAGGAAATCCAATTTCCTATTTAAAAAAATATAGAGCCCCTTTTACAGGGACTCTTTAATGATCTTTGTATCTTAAACTGCGAAATCCTCAGTAGGTCTGAGGGCTGCCATCTGGTTGTTTCTGGCAGATATGCCGGACGCATTGCCGACAAACATCTCATACTGGGTAAATATCTGCTTCTTCATATTGTCTGAGAGGGACGGTGTCTCATCGAGTTTTGTGATATCACTGTTGGCTCCCTTCATCTCATAAGTAGCCGAAGCATTGTACTTTGAAGCAAAATCATCAGTGTTCTTAAACTCTTTTTGGGGAGTCTCACTTCCGATATCGAAGTTTTCGACTTCCCTGGTCTTAGGCGGCTGTATGGATGGCTCGTTTACTTTTGCGGCATTCTCTGTTGCATTGACTCTATCAGTTATCTTTGTGTTATAAAGATTGTCATAATTTCTTATGCCTGATATAAGCATCCGTACTCACCTCCTTGTCCCAAACACTCATCATGATTATTTACAGATAATATATCGTATGATCCACAGGTTTACTTAACCCCCCGGCAGCAAGAATTCACATTTTGTTTACAAACAACGATAATCCCTTGATATATCTGCGTTTACGGAGTATCCAGTATTTTCTTCAATTCGTCCATAAAGGTCTCGACATCCTTGAATTCCCTATAAACAGAAGCAAATCTTACATAGGCAACCGGCTCGAGATTTTTCATTTTTTTCATGACGATCTCTCCGATAACGGAGCTGTTTATCTCGCGCTCTTCCATATTGAAGATGTCTGTCTCAACCTCATCGATGAGCTTGTTGATACGATCGATCGATATAGGTCTCTTGTGACATGCTCGAAGTACTCCCGCCTCTATCTTTGATCTGTCATAGGGCTCTCTGGTGTCATCCTTCTTGACTATAATAAGCGGAATCGACTCGACTTTTTCGTATGTGGTAAATCTCTTGCCACAGTCATCGCAAAGTCTCCTCCTGCGGATTGATGTATTGTCGTCCGCCGGTCTTGAGTCAATAACTCTGGTGTTGTCGCTGCTGCAAAATGGACATTTCATTGTAATTCTCCTATCGCGGCAGCAAAAATTTAGTATCATTATAATACATACCGGCTGCCCTCCCGTAATTATATGGTTTTTGCAAACCCATGTCAAATTTAGTCTGTATTACTTTTTAATAATGTTTCCGAAATCCGAAAAGAATGTCGGATAAGAGATATCCACGCAATTGGCGTTGTCAAAAAGCATAGTTCCCGGGAGTGTGAGTCCCGCCACGTAAAAGCTCATGGCTATTCTATGGTCATTGTAGCATTTTACAACGGAGGACTTGAGCTCTTCCACTCCGTCAATTATCATTCCGTCGTCAGTAGGTACGACCTTCCCCCCCATATCCGTAAGATTTTGTGTGATAGCCATTATGCGGTCCGACTCCTTGACCTTCAGCTCAGCCGCATCGGCAATAACGGTCTGCCCCTCAGCCAGAGCTGCCATCACGGCAATGACCGGCAGCTCGTCTATAAGAGTAGGGATAATATCCTTTTCGATCCTGATGCCGTGAAGCTTCGAATATTTAACCAAAATATCCGCAACAGGTTCTCCCGAGACTATCCTCTGATTCTCAAGGCTTATGTTTCCTCCCATAGCCTTTGCGACCTGTATGATACCGTCCCTTGTCGGGTTTACGCCCACATTTCTTATAAGGAGCTCAGAGCCCGGCACCAGAAGTGCACCAGCTATAAAATACGCAGCCGATGATATATCTCCGGCAACGGCTATATCCTGTGCTTCAAGCTTCGGATCCGGGAATATCGTCACCGATCTGTGATCGACTTTAAGATCAGCACCGAATCCGGTAAGCATCATCTCCGTATGATTTCTTGAGACCACCGGCTCAGTGAGCGTGGTCGGCGAATCCGCATACATTCCTGCGAGAAGTACGCAGGATTTTACCTGTGCGCTTGAGACCGGCGAATCGTATTCTATACCTTTAAGATCGCCTCCTCGTATCTTAAGCGGTGCACAGTTATTGTCATTTATGCTTGTGATATCCGCCCCCATCGCTTTAAGTGGATCCATTATCCTCTTCATGGGTCGCTTTTGTATGGAAGCATCTCCCGTTATCTCGCTCTCAAATGACTGTCCTGCAAGAATTCCCGAGAGCAGACGCATCGTAGTGCCGCTGTTTTTTACATCAAGCATTCCTGAAGGGCTTTTAAGTCCATACAATCCCTTGCCGTTTACTATTATCTCGTCTACTGTATCCTCTATCCCGATACCGAGCTTTCTGAAGCAGTCGATAGTAGCCAGACAGTCCGCACCGCGCAGGAAATTTGTCACCCTTGTCTTTCCGGATGCCAGAGCACCGAACATGATGCTTCTGTGAGATATCGACTTGTCGCCCGGCACGGTGATCTCACCCACCAGACTCTTATGATTTTTTATATGCTGATGCGAAATCTTCGCACAATTGTTCTGAAACATATTCTTCTCCAAATCTAAATACGGCACATCGCCAACTGGCAATGCGCCGCAAAATTAATGTACTTCGTAATGATGCTCTTTTATAATACTGATGGCTGCCTTTAAGCTGTCCTCGTCGTAGAATTCAACCTCCAGCGTGCCCTGTTCGTATTCTCTGCTGTGCACAATACCGATATTTTTGATACTGATCCCGTTGTCCGCCATGATCGTTGCGACGGCTGCGATCTCTCCCGCCTCGTCCACAAGCTCTACATGCAGGATATGTGATGCCTCGTGATCGCCTTTTCCTGCGGCAAAGCGCATCTTATCGCGAAACTCCTTTGATGAGGCAAACTTTCTAAGCATGTTGTCGGCGTTGTTCATCCTGATGTCGAATGAGACAAACTCAAGCGCCTCCTCGAACCAGTCAATCGCCTTTAGTACATACGAGCTGTTTGAAAGTATAATCTGTCTCCACATCTCAGGCGAGGAGGAGGCAATTCTCGTCATATCACGAAATCCGCCTGCCGCCATTGATGACATATTCTTCATCTCATCATCATTCAACTCGAGCATGCTCACCAGCAGATATGCAACTATATGTGGAAAATGCGATACAACCGCAGCGGAAAAGTCATGCTTATTAGGGGACATGACTAACGGTATCACGCGAAGC
The DNA here is from genome assembly GCA_905236295.1 of uncultured Eubacterium sp. GTDB lineage: Bacteria > Bacillota > Clostridia > Lachnospirales > Lachnospiraceae > Eubacterium_C. The sequence goes on from CAJOQF010000280.1 coordinate 3,204, forward strand.
GATCTTAAGAAATCCTCAAAATGCTTTACGACATCTTCAGATACTCCCTCGCCCGGCGTAAGTATGTAGTATGCGTTCTCAAAGAGATAATCGCTTGAGTGCGAGTATCCCGATGTCTCGGCTCCGGCCATCGGATGTCCACCGATAAAGCTCGATGTAAGCCCTACAGCCTCTACGGCTTCCATGACCTTCGCCTTGACGCTGCTTACGTCAGTGACAAGTGCTGTATCCGATTTGTATTTTTTAACATTGGTAAGGAGCTCAAGATTGTCTGTTATATCAGCGCATAAAAATATAAGGTCACATTCTCTTATCTCTTCGCCGACAACTTCGTAACCGGATTCTATAACACCCTCGTCCATCGCCATTTGAATTGATGAACTGTTGGAATCAATTCCTATCACACGAGCATTGGTATGCTTCTTTACAGTCTTTGCTATAGATCCTCCAATGAGCCCTAACCCAACTACCGCTATATTCTCAAATTCCATTAATCGTTTACCATCTGGAATATTCCGATCTTAAGTGTGTCCGCATGTGAAAGGCCTAAAAGCTGGGCACCATATTCAAATCCGCCCTCACACTCTCTCACGCGAACTATCCTGAGTACTGAATTGATGCGATCGCCGTTTTCAATCTTTACAACGCTGTCGTAGTATGCTTCAAGCTCAAGCTGTTCCGGAGTAATGAATCCAACTCCGGTCTCGGAAATATTCATTACCTCGACGTCAATATATCTCATCTTATCGGTAGGTTTTTCAATCTTACCGATACTGATAACTACTTTCATCGGCGTACGTCTAGCTCTTCTTTTATCCTCAGCCAATGCCAAACACCTCCTAACATTTAAGATACAATAAATACCTACTATATTTATATCATAATTAAAAATGTATTACAAGATATCGTTGCCTACAATTATCTGATAAACATGGCATCTCCGAATGAAAAGAATCTGTATTTTTCATCGACTGCCCCTTTGTATGCATTCAGCACATTCTCCCTGCCGGCGAGTGCCGACACAAGCATAATAAGTGTTGACTGCGGAAGATGGAAATTGGTGATAAGGGCATCTATCGCCTTGAACTTATATCCCGGATAGATAAATATATCCGTCCATCCGGAAGTCTCTTTTACATATCCGTTTTCATCAGCCACCGACTCAAGAGTTCTGCAGCTGGTTGTGCCGACAGCGATAACCCTGCTTCCCCTCTTCTTTGCGGCATTGATCTTTTCTGCCGCCTCCTTGTCCACAACGTAAAACTCGCTGTGCATGTGATGATCGTCGGTGTCCTCGACCTTCACCGGTCTGAATGTTCCAAGACCGACGTGAAGCGTCACTTCCGCCACATCCACGCCGTAAGCCCTGATCTCGTCGAGAAGTTCGTTTGTAAAGTGAAGACCGGCTGTAGGCGCAGCCGCAGATCCGTCGTACTTTGCATATACCGTCTGATAGCGGGTCTTATCCGCAAGTTTGTGGGTGATATACGGAGGAAGCGGCATCTCTCCGAGCGCATCAAGCACTTCCTCGAAAATACCGTCAAACTCAAATCTTATGATGCGGTTTCCCTCCTCGCAGATATCTATGATCTCCCCCTTTAATCGTCCGTCCCCGAAGACTACATTTGCGCCCGGTTTAAGCTTTTTGCCCGGCTTTACAAGGCACTCCCACTCATTGTCTCCTGAGTTCTGAAGTTTAAGATAGCGCAAATCATCCGCAACCCCTTGTGGGAAGCGGATATTTTTTGTCAACATTTTGTATATTA
>CAJOQF010000281.1 GCA_905236295.1 uncultured Eubacterium sp.
AGTCTGCAGATGAGAACAAAACTCGTCAACAACATCATCGTCTCCGTGAACCACAAAAACTTTCTTAAGATTATTATCGAACGAATTGATCCATTTTATTAGATGGTCTCTGTCAGCATGTCCGCTAATTCCCGGCATATTTAAAATTTTGGCAAAAACTTCTATCGTCTCACCGAACAGTCTGACTTCCTTTGCTCCACCCAAAAGGGCGTTTCCAAGAGTACCCGGAACCTGGTATCCGACAAACATTACCGTCGAATCCTTGCGCCAGAGATTGTGCTTTAAGTGGTGTCTGATACGACCCGCCTCACACATACCGGAGGCAGATATAATGATTACCGGATGGTCTATAAAATTGATCATCTTGGACTCATCCGAGGTAACGGAAGTCTTAAGTCCCTCAAAGGCAATGGGGTTGATTCCCTTGTTTACGAGCTCGGTTGCCTCCTCGTCAAAACATTCGGAAACACTCTCGTGAAATACCTTTGTCGCCTCGACCGCCATCGGTGAGTCTATATACACTTCAAAATCAGGAAACTGCGGAAGCATATTCCCTGTCTTTATACGTCGGAGAAAATACAGTAATTCTTGAGTACGACCAACCGAAAAAGCCGGAATGACCAGATTCCCTCCCCTTGCAAATGCATCCGCGATAGCATCCGCAAGTAGCTTTGAGTAGTCGGCAGGCTGCGAGTGATTCTTGGCGCCGTATGTGGACTCCATGACAACATAATCCGCCTCGTGAATATACTGCGGATCTTTGATAAGAGGATGATTGCCGTTACCGATATCGCCTGAAAATACGATCTTTACAGTGTTGTCATCCTCGGTGAGCCACATCTCGATCGAGGATGATCCGAGCAAATGTCCCGCGTCGATAAACCTGACCTTTATCTCATCGCAGACCATAACCTCCTGCGAGTAGTGAACAGGAACAAAATGCTTTAATACTCCCTCCGCATCATCTATGCTGTACATAGGTGTGATCTCGGGAAGACCTGCACGTCTGGCTTTTCTGTTTTTCCATTCAGCCTCCTGCTGTTGGATATGTGCCGAATCCTTGAGCATTATCCTGCAAAGCTGGCAGGTGGCCTCGGTCGCATAGACCTCTCCTCTGAATCCTCTTGAATAAAGAAGTGGAAGGTTTCCCGAATGGTCGATATGAGCATGGGTCACAAAAACGTAATCAATAAGGGAAGCATTGACCGGGATATCCTGATTGACATATAAATCGGATCCCTGCTCCATACCGCAATCGATAAGGATATGTTTTCCGCCCACCTGAATATAGTGACAGCTTCCGGTAACTTCATGATCCGCTCCGATAAATTGTAATCTCATCCGCAGCCCCCCCCTTTTCGCCAAAGATCAGTGTTTTCAGTCGTTTATAAGCGCATAAATAGCTGAGAATATTATATCATATTTTATAAAACTTTCAAACTTTTCTCACAAAAACCACTAGCATTTTTACTATTCATTTGATAAAGTAGTAATACTGCTCTAAGACTGTATTATCTTAGTATTATCTATCGGTCAATAGCCGAAATCATATTATAAGGGAGGGATAAAATGTTTAAAACTATATTTCACAGTTTAAGAGAGTTCAAGAAGACTACAGTGATCACTGCGATATATCTGTTTTTAGAAGTGCTTCTTGAATGTATCATTCCATTTATAATGGCGATGTTGATTGACAATATGACCGGCAATAGCATGACTCCTATAATAAAGTACGGGCTCATCCTGCTCATCATGGCAATGGCATCACTGTTATTCGGTACACTTGGCGGCAGAACTGCAGCAACCGCCTCCACCGGGCTTGCAAAGAACCTGCGCCACGATATGTTCCATCGCATTCAGGATTTTGCTTTTGAGGACATCGACAAGTTTTCGTCTTCGTCTCTCGTAACCAGAATGACAACGGATGTAACTTACGTCCAGAATGCATTTCAGATGATGATCCGCATTGGCTTCAGAGCTCCTCTCATGATCATATTCGCGATTGTAATGAGTTTTAGGATCAACGCGGATATGTCAAAGATTTTTCTTATCATAGTTCCTGCTCTCGCAGTTGTTTTAATCCTTGTCTCGGGTGGAGTATTCCCGATTTTCAAGCGCATATTCAAGAAGTATGACGCCTTAAACAACTCTGTTCAGGAAAACATCAACGGTATAAGAGTTGTAAAATCATTCGTCCGTGAAAAGGAAGAGATCGACAAATTTCACGGTGCATCCGAGGAGGTAAGACGCGATTTCACGAAAGCTGAGCGCATAATCTCGCTGACTATGCCGGCGATGACATTCTTTATATTTTCTTCCATGATGCTCATAAGCTTTTTCGGAGCAAAGATAATCATCTCTACCGGAGGCAGCGCACTTTCCACCGGACAGCTCTCATCTCTCATCACCTACGGTGTGCAGATGCTTGCTTCCATAATGATGCTGTCAATGGCGTTTGTTCTTATTCTGATCGCATATGAGCCAATGATACGTATCTCCGAAGTATTAAAACACAAATCATCGCTCGTCGGCAAAGAAAACGGAGTGACAGAGGTTTCCGACGGAAGCATTTCCTTTGAAAATGTCAGCTTCAAGTATTCAAAGTCTGCCCAGAAGAACGCACTCTCCGACATAAACCTGAATATTCCTTCGGGTGCAACAGTTGGTATAATCGGAGGAACCGGTTCATCAAAGAGCTCTCTGATCCAGCTTATCTGCCGACTTTACGACGTAACC
>CAJOQF010000282.1 GCA_905236295.1 uncultured Eubacterium sp.
GTTGAGGATTATACTTCAAAGGAGCGGATACAAAAGAGAATCGACCGATTATATAAAAAGAAATGCAGACAAGTATGTAAGGGGTTCTGAGGATGATCCTAAACTGCTTAAAAAGGCATTGCTTGAATGCCCGGATGAGCTTGTTAGGAAGGATACACAGGAAATCCAGTACAATGTACCGGAACTATTTATAGAAGGAGAATAAAGCAATGGCGAACTTTTTTGAAACGGTGCTGACGGTATTGAAGGCAGACGAGAGATTTGTAGCGGAAGATGGTACATTTCTCCGAAATGCAGTCTATGAGGCTGCAATGAAAATGGATGATAAACTTATCCGTCTCCTTCTGACAAATGAGGATACAAAGTCCAGATTTTTTGTAGATGTGGACGGGGTTAAGGTGTTTGATAAAACGGGATTTGCCTGGGTTATCAATAACCGGCAGTTTTTGCCGGACAGCTATACGCGGTTCAAGAATAAAATAGGTTTGGCTGATGAAAATGGTGAATTGATTGCTTTTTCAGATAAGGTTGAACTTGTTTTTCCTTATAAAGATTGTGTCCTTGAAGGCGGTCAGACAACAGAAGAGCAGAAGAGGCATGAGATTTTTTACAACGAAACATTGGCCGTGGATGAAGTGGATAGGCTCTTATACCCCAAAGTATTAACATCATCGGAAAAGTATTCAGAATCAGGAGTGAGCTCAATTACAGCACTCAATGATGATGATAATTTGGTTGTTAAAGGGAATAACCTTTTGGCATTATCATCAATTCTTAAGCGATATGAGGGACGTATCAAATGCATCTGCATCGATCCACCATATAATACAAGTAATAGTGGATTCGGTTACAATGACAGCTTTAATCACTCGGCATGGCTTACTTTCATGAAAACGAGATTGGAAATATCACTCAGGTTGCTTTCAGCACATGGCACAATTTTTGTGTTTTGCGATGATAACGAGCAGGCGTATTTAAGAGTTCTTATGGACGATATTTTCGGGCGCGAGCGTTATATTCAAACTGTGGTTTGGAGAAACTGTGATAATAGCAATAACGATGCCAAGCAGTTTTCACAGGATCACAATTATATACTTGTGTATTCTCGTGATGAAGGCTGGGAAAGCTATAAATTGGATAGAACTGAGGGGCAATCAAAGCATTATAAAAATCCAGATAATGATCCTCGTGGTCCTTGGTTTGATGGAAATCCGGTAAACTCACCAAATCCACGACCGAATTTGCGATATACGATAACCGCTCCGAATGGAAATATTATAAATCCTCCCGCTAATGGTTGGAGATGGAATCAAGAAGAACTTGCCAGAAGAATGTCAACTGGCGAGATACGGTTTAATGATGCTGGAACAGGTATTATCCGTAGAACATATTTGAATGAGCAGAAAGGATTGCCGCCGTCATCATTATGGGATATTTGTGATGAGCCTTTATGGGTTGATATAGAAGAGACTGGTCATACAAGACAAGCTAAATATGAGCAGAAAAAATTGTATCCGGGTATCACTACAAGTGATCTCTTTAAGACTCCAAAGCCGGAGAGGGTCATAAAGAAAATACTAGATATCTCAACAGAAGAAGGTGATATTGTTCTTGACTTTTTTGGGGGAAGTGGAACTTCAGCAGCTGTCGCTCACAAAATGAAAAGACAGTATATTCTTTGTGAACAAATGGATTATATCCAAACATTTATTGTTAAACGACTTCAAAAGGTGATTGATGGCGAGGATGGTGGCATTTCTAAAGAAGTCGATTGGCATGGAGGGGGATCATTTGTATATTGCGAATTAAAGAAGCTCAATCAAAAAGTCATTGATGAAATTGAAGCGGCTACAGAAGACGACACGCTTTTAGGCATATATGAAAGTATGATTAAATCAGGGTTTATAAGCTATAAAGTGAATCCGGCAGATATAGAAGCCGCTGCTGAGGATTATGCGTCACTTTCTTTAGAGGATAAAAAACGGTTCCTGATGGAAATACTTGATAAGAATATGCTCTATGTGAACTATTGCGATATCGACGATGCGGAGTTTGGTGTGTCTGAAGAAGATAAGGCGTTTACAAGAAGCTTTTATAGGGAGGGTTAAAAGATGGCATTCCTATATGAGAAAATAGACGGCTTGCGGGAATTTGGTAATGCCGTATCGCTTCCATCATATATATCGGAGAGTATGAATCCGAATTTTGAATTGCGACCGTATCAAAAGAGGGCATTTGAAAACTTTATTACGTATTATGAAAGCCCAAAGAGGCCTAATCCGACACAGGTGCTTTTCCATATGGCTACAGGTAGCGGAAAAACGCTTATTATGGCCGGGTTGATGCTGTACCTTTATAAGCAGGGATACAGGAATTTTCTTTTCTTTGTTAATCTGTCAAACATAGTTGAAAAGACCAAAGAGAATTTCCTTAATCCTGCTTCAGCTAAGTATCTGTTTGCTGAAGATATTGTTTTGGATGGTGAAAGAATACGTATCAATCAGGTAGATAATTTTCAATATGCTGATATGGATGCAATTAATATATGCTTCTCGACTACGCAGGGTCTTCACA
>CAJOQF010000283.1 GCA_905236295.1 uncultured Eubacterium sp.
ACGGGGAAAATATTTTCACTGGAAATGGACAGTGATCCGTGTTTTTCGTTAGCCATTTTATTCACTCCTCATTTAAAATTTATTGATTAAACGATAGTTTATTACAGAAAAAATTAAAAGTCAATAGAAAATTAGCACTCTATCAAAATGAGTGCTAATAAAGTTTGGCTATTGAAACATCGATATTCGAGTGCTACAATTGACTAATGAGAATTTGGTTTAAAATATGGAAAGATACACGTCTCCTCAGAGATGTAACCGTAGAAAATTATTCAGACGATACCAGAACCCACAAGATTTTCGATGCGCTTGATGAAGCCTGTCTTAAGCTTGATCTGGCGAAACCCATCTGGCTCGATTCCAACGTAACTGAGTTTAAGAGAACATCCAAAGCCAGATTTTATGAGGATTCTTTTGTGGAGAGTATCGATTTTGATTATTTGGAAATACATGTAATAGAAGAAGATTAAATGAAACAGGGATTTTTTGGAATGCTTGCCGGTTTCTTTTACCTCATAGGTCAATTTTTTGTAGGCGTATATCGGCTTATAAACACCAATTGGCTGACATTGCTGGTTTTTGAAGTTGTATATAAACTGATAGCTTATTTTGCCTGCAGACCGCTCTTAAACGGTCTGTTTTACCTGGCCTTCAAGGCAAGCGGATACAAATTTGCATCAAATTTTAATATAGGAGCTATTCTGGTCAATCCATTCAGTTGGATTTTTATTTTTTGCGCATTATTTTTAGTGAGTTTTTATATTCTCTTTGATATATGCTGCATCGTGATCTGTTTCCACGCGTCATATCACAGACAGAAAATACCGCTTCTTTTTATGGTGAAAAAGGGGATCATTGCTGCAAAGGACATTCTATGGCCAAAAAACTACAGGATGATTCTATATCTTCTTCTTATCATACCGTTAAGTCAGATAATATCCATCACTGGTTTTGTAGACGGTTTTGCAATACCGGATTTTGTTATGCAGTTTATCGAAAAGAGAAACTGGCTATATATTATTTTTATAGTAGCCAGTGTGTATGTAGAGATTGTCTGTATGCAGTGGATTTTCTCATTTCACAATTTCACGCTCAGACATGAAAAGTTCGTGGAAGCATCGCACAGATCCTGGAATATGATAAAAGGCAAAAAGACTCTTCCCGCGTTTATTCTTTCGATCGTGGGGTGGGAGATTATGCTTGTTGCCATCTTTTACGGATTGACAGCTCTTTGCGGATTTGTGATCGTCCTGATAGAACAGATTCCGTTTCCGGGTATTACCACAGTGTTAGATTCCGGATTTGCTGTTGTCTTGGATATCTTTTACGGGCTTGCTTTCTGCTTCTCGGTTCCGTTGGTTTTCCTCGGGATTTCACAGATTTACTATATGGGAATGGAACGGCTCGGCATGAAGGATGAAATCCCGGAGCGTTTTGATACGAGGGGAGCGATCAGGCTTGTCGACACCAAAATATCAAAATTATTGTACCGCAAGAAGTCTGTCCTTATAGTTATCGGGATAATTGCTGTGCTTGCCGTAAATTTAATATTTGCATTTTACAGAGAAAGCGGTTATTATAAAGGCTTGTGGTTTACTGATATCAAGATCACAGCTCACAGAGGCGAGGCGGAAGAATGCCCGGAAAATACCATGCCTGCGTTTGAAAAAGCAGTCGAGGAGGGCGCTGATATGATCGAGCTTGATGTTCATCTTTCGTCTGACGGCATTCCCGTTGTTATGCATGATGAGAGCTTAAAGCGAACTACGGGTCTCAACAAGGATATAGGAGAGATGAAGGCCGCCGATATACACAGACTTGATTGCGGAAGCTGGTTCTCAAAAGAGTATGCTAATACGAGAGTACCGTTGCTTGCAGAGGTTATCAGATTTGCAATTGAATCCGATATTATGCTTAACATAGAGCTTAAACCTTCGGATTACAAAGATGGATTGGCGGAGACTGTTATAGATATGGTAAAGGCATATCATTTCGAGAACAATTGCCTTCTTTCCTCGCTTAATTATCCTGAACTTGAGGATGCCAAGGCATATGACCCGTCCATCCCTACAATGTACATAACACATATATCTTACGGCGACATGACACAACTTGATGCGGCAGACGGCTATGCCATTGAGACGAGTTCGGTCTATACATCCCTTGTCAAAAAGCTTCAAAGACGGGGAAAGTTTGTATATGTGTGGACTGTAAATTCCTCGGATGAACTTGAGGAAGTGATCGAGATGAAGCCTGATGGAATAGTTACTGACGCCACTGTGACGGCTATTGGTATAGTAAAAGAAAAAGACAAAGCCGGATATTGGAATGATTATATTGAAACGCTAAAGAAGATGTTTTAAGGAGATTTAATGTATGGGAGAAATAACTAAGATTAATGACGATCCTAATGGCTGGAATACAGCAATGTTTTTGTACAACTCAGCCATGAAAAAAGTGAGAACAAAAATTGAGATATTAAGTGATGAGTTTCAGTATGTACACCAATACAACCCTATCGAGTATATAAAGTCGCGTTTAAAATCACCTGAGAGTATTGTAAACAAGCTCAGGAAGAACAAGATCGAGATCAGTGTTGCAAATATGATGGAACAGCTAAACGATGTGGCGGGTGTAAGAGTGGTCTGCTCATTTACTTCCGATATCTACAAGCTTGCCGATATGATAGGAAAACAGGCAGATCTGACTGTTGTAGCCATAAAGGATTACATAAAGAGACCGAAGGAGAGCGGATACAAATCATATCATATGATAGTTACGGTTCCGATCTATATGACTGACAGGGAAGAACAGATCAAGGTTGAGCTTCAGATAAGAACCATAGCCATGGATTTCTGGGCAAGTCTGGAGCATAAAATATACTATAAATTCGAGGGAAATGCACCGGATTATATCAGTCGTGATCTTAGGGAGTGTTCAGACCTTGTATCAAAACTTGACGACAAGATGCTTTCGCTCAACGAAGCTATTCTAAAAGCAAAAGCGGAAGGCAATTGATATAATTGAATAAAAGAGAGGTTTCATTAGTTAAAAAAGACTTGCCTGGCAAGTCTTTTTTGTGTAATATAGAAAAGCAACTATTTTTAAATAATAAATTATCAAACAATTCAAAGGAGATAAGAAAAAATGATTGACAATTTAATGCTTCTTTTAAACGCGGCCTCGTCGAGCGCCAGCAGTTCTGGATCCAAGTCCGGATTTGGTTCGATGGGTATGATTATCTGGATCGTAGTCTTGGTCGTTGTAATCTGGTTATTTATGTTCAGACCGCAGAGCAAGCAGAACAAACAGAGACAGGCTTTGATGGCCAGCATGGCAATCGGAGACACAGTTCTTACAACAAGTGGTTTCTACGGAACAATCATTGATATCTCAGGCGACACTGTTATCGTTGAGTTCGGAAACAACAAGAACTGCCGTATCCCTATGACAAAGTCTGCCATTCAGGATATAGAGAAGCCGCAGGATGCTGTTGCAGCTGATAACAATGATGACAAGAAAGACGATAAGAAAGAAGATAAATAATAACTGTCTGAAAGGAGACCGATCATGAATTTTCATGTAGGTGTTATTTCCGGTGATGGAATTGGTCCCGAGATAGTGAATGAGGCAAAGAAAGTACTTGATGCGGTTGCGAAAAAATATTCGCATGTATTTGAGTACGAGGAGATCCTTATGGGTGGAGCATCCATAGATGCATGTGGTGTTCCGCTCACTGATGAAGCGATAGCTGCCTGCAAGGCGTCTGACGCTGTACTTATGGGCTCTATCGGTGGTGATCCCAATACTTCACCGTGGTATAAATTACCGGCTGACAAAAGACCGGAAGCCGGACTTTTAAAACTCAGAAAATCACTCAATCTTTTTGCAAATCTTAGACCGGCAAGCCTCTATAACGAACTTAGAAGCGCATGTCCGCTCAAGGACGAGGTTATTGGAGACGGCTTTGATCTCGCCATTATGCGAGAGCTTACGGGCGGTCTTTATTTCGGAGAGAGAGAGACAAAGGAAATCAATGGAGTTACCTGCGCCAGCGACAAATTATCCTACAATGAGACAGAAATAAGAAGAATAGCTATCAAGGCTTTTGATATTGCATTGAAGAGAAAATGCAAGGTCACAAGTGTCGACAAGGCTAATGTTCTTGATTCTTCGAGACTTTGGAGAAAGGTTGTCGAGGAAGTGGCAAAGGATTATCCGACCGTAAAGCTTGAGCATATGTTCGTCGACAATTGCGCGATGCAGCTTGTCAGAAATCCGGGACAGTTTGATGTGATCCTCACAGAGAACATGTTTGGAGATATCTTATCGGACGAGGCAAGCATGGTAACAGGTTCACTCGGTATGTTGCCAAGCGCAAGCTTTAACGACACTAAGTTTGGACTCTATGAGCCAAGCGGCGGTTCCGCTCCGGATATCGCGGGTAAAGGAATCGCAAATCCTATTGCAACTATCTTAAGTGCTGCTATGATGTTGAGGTTTTCTTTTGATCTTGACAAGGAAGCAGACAGCATTGAAAACGCGGTTGCGAAGGTATTAAAAGATGGTTACAGAACCATAGATATTATGCCGCAGGATAACACAGCAGGCTTTAAGCAGATCGGTACAGCCGAGATAGGAAGCCTGATTGCCGAAAATCTTTAATATGATTGAAAGGGGTATAAAATGAGATCAGATAACGCTAAAAAGGGGATGCAGCAGGCACCCCATCGTTCACTTTTTAACGCGCTCGGATACACAAAAGAGGAGCTTGAGCGTCCGCTTGTCGGAGTCGTAAGCTCATACAATGAGATCGTTCCGGGTCATATGAACCTTGACAAGATCGTTGACGCAGTAAAGCAGGGTGTTGCAATGGCAGGCGGAACACCTGTTGTATTCCCGGCTATCGCTGTCTGCGACGGTATCGCAATGGGACACGTTGGAATGAAGTATTCTCTCGTTACCAGAGATTTGATCGCTGATTCTACAGAGTGTATGGCTCTTGCTCATCAGTTCGATGCACTTGTAATGGTTCCTAACTGTGACAAGAATGTACCGGGACTCTTGATGGCAGCTGCAAGACTTAACATCCCGACTGTATTCGTAAGCGGCGGCCCGATGCTTGCAGGTCACGTAAACGGACAGAAGAGATCTCTTTCTTCAATGTTTGAGGCAGTTGGTTCTTACGCTGCAGGCAAGATGACAGAGGAAGAGGTTACTGAGTTTGAGAATCATGTTTGCCCTACCTGCGGATCATGCTCAGGTATGTACACAGCAAACTCTATGAACTGTCTTACAGAGGCACTCGGTATGGGACTTCCGGGTAACGGAACCATCCCGGCTGTTTACTCAGAGAGAATCAGACTTGCAAAACATGCAGGTATGGCTGTTATGGAAATGATCGAGAAGAATATCAGACCTCGTGACATCATCACAAAAGATGCTATCCTCAATGCGCTTACCATGGACATGGCTCTTGGATGCTCTACCAATTCAATGCTCCACATCCCGGCTATCGCACATGAGATCGGATTTGATTTCGATATAGGATTCGCAAACGAGATCAGCGAGAAGACACCTAACCTTTGCCATCTCGCTCCGGCAGGTCCTACATACATGGAGGACTTGAATGAGGCAGGCGGAGTTCGCGCAGTTATGGCTGAGCTCGCAAAGAAGGATCTCTTAAATCTTGATTGTATCACTGTAACAGGTAAGACCATCGGTGAGAACATCAAGGGCGCTGTAAACAAGAATCCTGAGGTTATAAGACCTATCGACAATCCGTATTCACAGACAGGCGGACTTGCGGTTCTCAAGGGTAACCTTGCACCGCAGGGTGGCGTAGTTAAGCGTTCAGCTGTCGCTGAGGAGATGATGGTTCACGAAGGACCTGCCAGAGTATTTGACAGCGAGGATGATGCTATCGCAGCGATCAAGGGCGGCAAGATCAACGAAGGTGATGTTGTAGTTATCAGATATGAGGGACCAAAGGGTGGTCCGGGAATGAGAGAGATGCTCAATCCTACATCCGCTATTGTCGGAATGGGACTTGGAAGTACCGTTGCTCTTATCACAGACGGACGTTTCTCAGGTGCCAGCCGCGGAGCTGCTATCGGACATGTTTCTCCGGAAGCAGCAGTCGGTGGTCCTATCGCTCTCATCGAGGAAGGTGATATCATCAAGATCAACATTCCTGAGATGAAGCTTGATGTGGATGTTTCTGATGCAGAGCTTGAAGCCAGAAAAGCTAAGTGGCAGCCGAGACAGCCTAAGGTAACAGAGGGTTATCTTGCACGTTACGCACAGATGGTTACTTCGGGAGCTACAGGTGCTGTACTCAAACAGGATTTCTCTAAATAAATAAAAATATTGATAGAATGAAGGTTGGTAAAATGCAACTTACAGGCGCACAGATAATTATTGAGTGTCTGAAGGAACAGGGCGTTGATACCGTATTCGGATATCCGGGAGGAGCAATACTAAATCTCTACGACGAGCTTTACAAGCACTCGGATGAGATCCGACATATTCTCACCTCCCATGAGCAGGGCGCAAGTCATGCCGCGGACGGATATGCCAGAAGCACCGGCAAAGTCGGAGTTTGTCTGGCGACTTCCGGTCCGGGTGCTACTAATCTTGTTACGGGGATAGCCACTGCATACATGGATTCAATTCCGGTAGTGGCTATAACATGTAATGTCGGAGTCTCGCTTCTGGGAAACGATTCTTTCCAGGAGATCGATATCAACGGTATCACAACACCGATTACAAAGCATAATTTTATAGTCAAAGATGTAACCAAGCTTGCAGCCACGATAAAGAGGGCGTTTAAGATAGCATCGAACGGCAGACCCGGTCCGGTACTTGTAGATGTTCCGAAGGATATCACAGCTGCAAGGTGTGAGTTTACAGAGGGTGAGGCAAAGCCTGACGAATACATAATGCCGGATATCAGAGAGGATGAGCTGGATGTTGCCGTCCGGATGATCAAAAATTCGAGCAGACCTTTTATCTTTGTCGGAGGTGGAGTTACTCTTTCGAATGCTTCCGCCGAATTAAAAGAATTTGTCGAACAGGTTGATGCTCCGGTATGCGATACTCTTATGGGAAAGGGAGCATACGACGGTACCGATGAAAGATACACCGGCATGCTCGGAATGCACGGCACCAAGGCATCAAATCTCGGTGTTAGCCGCTCCGATCTGGTCATAGCGATAGGTACTCGCTTCTCGGACAGAGTATTTGGCAATGCGGAAAGATTTGCACCACATGCAAAGAAGCTGCATATTGATATTGATGCTGCTGAGATCGACAAGAATATCCTTGTTGATGCCTCGGTTATAGGTGATGCCAAAGCTGTTCTTTCAAAACTCATTGAAAGACTTGAAAAACAGTCCAACAGCGAATGGATGGAAGAGATCAAAGATCTTAAAGAGACTTATCCGCTTCGCTATGAGAACGCTGTACTCCCCGGACCTTTTGTGGTTGAGGAGATATGCAGACAGACTCACAATGATGCGATCATAGTTACCGAAGTCGGTCAGCATCAGATGTGGGCAGCTCAGTTTTATGATTACAAAAGACCGAGACAGTTTTTATCATCAGGCGGTCTCGGCACTATGGGATACGGTTTGGGAGCCGCAATAGGAGCCCAGATTGCTAATCCGGATAAACAGGTTGTAAACATAGCAGGAGACGGTTGTTTCAGGATGAACATGAATGAGATAGCCACTGCCGTGAGAAACAATCTGCCTCTTATAGAGGTTGTTATTAACAACCATGCACTTGGTATGGTTAGACAGTGGCAGAATTTATTCTATGAAAAGAGATTTTCGCACACAGTCCTCGATGACAAGACTGACTATGTAAAGCTTGCAGAGGCAATGGGAGCTAAAGGTATAAGAGCTACCACAAAGGATGAATTTACTGCCGCATTTAAAGAAGCACTCGCATCGGGGACTCCCGTTTTGATAGAATGTGTTATCGACAGCGATGATATGGTCTGGCCAATGGTAGCGCCGGGCAAGTCGATAGAGGAAGTATTTGATGCCGAGGATTTAAAGAATTAATATGATATGTTAAGGAGGAAAGATCAGATGTCAAGAGTTTACAATTTTTCTGCAGGTCCTGCAGTATTGCCGGAAGAAGTATTAAAAGAGGCAGCCGAGCAGATGCTCGATTACAAGGGCTGTGGCATGTCCGTAATGGAGATGAGCCACCGCTCAAAGATGTTTGATGACATTATTAAAGAGGCTGAGGCTGATATCAGAGAGCTTATGGGAATACCGGACAACTACAAAGTCCTTTTCCTTCAGGGTGGAGCCTCATTACAGTTCTCTATGATTCCGATGAACCTCAAGAAAAACGGCGTTGCTGATTTCATCGTTACTGGTAACTGGGCAAAGAAGGCATACCAGGAGGCAGGAAGATTCTTAACTGCCAACAAGATTGCTTCTTCAGAGGATAAGACTTTCACATATATTCCTGACTGCTCAGATCTTCCGATCAGTGAGAATGCAGATTATGTTTATATCTGCCAGAACAATACAATTTACGGAACAACTTATCACAAACTTCCTAACACAAAGGGTAAGACACTTGTATCTGACGTTTCAAGCTGCTTCCTTTCAGCTCCGATCAACGTTTCAGACTACGGTCTCATCTTCGGTGGTGTACAGAAGAACGTTGGACCTGCCGGTGTCTGCATCACCATCATCCGTGAGGATCTCATCCCTCAGGAGGATTTAAAGGATGTTCCGGTAATGCTTCAGTACAAGACACACGCAGACAACGATTCACTTTACAATACACCTCCATGCTGGGGAATTTACATCTGTGGTCAGGTGTTCAAGTGGCTTAAGCGCAACGGTGGCCTTGCAGAGATGGAGAAGAGAAATATCGAGAAGGCTAACATCCTCTATGATTATCTTGATTCATCAGACTTCTTCAAGGGAACTGTTGTCAAGGAAGACCGTTCGATCATGAACGTTCCGTTCGTTATCGGAGATAAGGATCTTGAGGCTAAGTTCGTTGCAGAGGCAAAGGCTGCAGGACTTGAGAACCTTAAGGGTCACAGAACAGTAGGTGGAATGAGAGCTTCTATCTACAACGCTATGCCGAAGGAAGGTGTAGAGAAACTCGTAGAGTTCATGGCAGATTTCGAGAAGAAAAACAAATAATCCGGAGGGAAAAAATGTTTAAATACGCATGTTTGAACCCAATTGCAGCAGTGGGTCTTAATAATTTTTCTGCTGATTACACAAAAACAGAAGATTCAAATGATGCTGACGCAATACTTGTCCGCTCAGCAGCAATGCATGATATGGAGCTTTCAGACAACCTCATCGCTATTGCCAGAGCAGGAGCAGGAGTAAACAATATTCCGCTCGATAAGTGCGCTGACAAGGGTATCGTTGTATTCAACACTCCAGGAGCAAACGCTAACGGCGTTAAAGAGCTTGTTATTGCAGGTATGCTTCTCGCTTCACGTGATATCGTGGGCGGTATCGAGTGGGTTAAAGAAAACGCTTCCGACGAGAATGTAGGAAAAGCTGCAGAGAAAGCTAAGAAGGCTTTTGCAGGTACTGAAATCGAAGGCAAGAAACTCGGAGTTATCGGACTCGGAGCTATAGGTGTAAAGGTTGCAAATGCAGCTGCTTTACTCGGTATGGATGTAGTAGGTTACGATCCTTATCTTTCAATCAACGCAGCGCTCAGCCTTTCAACCAAGGTAAACGTTACAAAAGATGTTAATGACATATATGCTGATTGTGATTTCATCTCAATCCATGTTCCGCTTTCTGATTCTACAAGAAAGATGATCGACAAGAAGGCTATCGATACTATGAAAGATACTGCGATAGTTCTCAACTTTGCCCGTGATGCCCTGGTTGATGAGGAAGCTATGGTTGTTGCTTTGGAGGCCGGAACAATGCGTGGATATGTATGCGATTTTGCCAACACAACTACAGCCGGAAAGAAGGGATGTATCGTAATTCCTCACCTTGGAGCTTCTACAGAGGAGTCTGAGGATAACTGTGCTGTTATGGCAGTTGCCGAGGTTAAGGATTACCTCGAGAACGGAAACATCAAGAATTCCGTAAACTATCCTGCATGCGATCTCGGAGTTTGCACTACAGCGTCACGTGTTGCAGTCCTTCACAAGAATGTAAAGGGTACGATCGGCGCTTACTCTTCAATATTCGGCGATGCCAATATCAACATTGCCGGTATGGCAAACACCACCAGAGGTGACTATGCATATGCTTTGCTTGACCTTGATGGAGAGGTAAATGATGATATCATTAACAAGCTTGCTGCAATAGAAGGCGTATTAAAGGTTAGAAAGATCAAATAATAAAAGCGACGGGCACCGTACCTATGTATCGGTGCCCGATTCTTTAAGACAGTGGAGGTATATTATGGCGGTAATCAGACCTTTTAAAGCAATCAGACCGGCCGAGGATATGGCCGAAAAAATAGCAGCTCTTCCATATGACGTTTACAACCGGGCAGAGAGCTGTGAGGTGGTAAAAAAGAATCCGGACAGCTTTCTTGCTATTGACAGAGCCGAGACACAGTTTGATGATTCTGTTGATACATATGCTGATGTGGTATATGAAAAAGCTCATGATATGTTTTGGGACAGAGTTAAAAAAGGCGATTTTATCAGAGACGACAAGGATTGCTATTACATTTACGAACTTACTATGGACGGACGCGCCCAGACCGGTATTGTAGCATGCTCATCAATTGATGACTACGAGAACGGTATCATAAAAAAGCATGAGAATACCCGTGCCGAGAAGGAAGCTGACAGAATACGTCACGTTGATACTGTCGGAGCCCAGACCGGTCCGATATTTTTAGCTTACAGATTCAATAAGACGATAGATTCAATAATTCAAAAGACAAAAAAAGAAACACCTGTCTATGATTTTGTTGCGGAGGACGGTATCAAACACCGTGCCTGGATCATTTCTGATACTGAGTCAGTAGCAAAGATCGAGGAGGCGTTTAGCGGTATCAATGACATTTATATTGCCGACGGACATCACAGATGTGCTTCCGCTGTAAAGGTTGGACTTAAGAGAAGGCAGGAAAATCCCGGATATACCGGAAATGAGGAGTTTAACTATTTCCTCTCGGTATTGTTCTTTGATCGCGAACTGAAGATACTCGACTACAACAGAGTGTTGAAAACATACAACGGACACACTGTTGAAGATATATTGGATGAGGCGTCAAAGATATTTGATATTACAGAACTTGATAGAGAAGATAAGCATCCGACAGCCAAGGGAGAGATATCAATGTACATCAACAAAAATTGGTACAGCCTTGTTTTGAAGGATGAATACAGAATAAATGACCCGGTACGTGGTCTTGACGTGTCGAGATTACAGGATCTTTTTTTAGAGCCGGTATTTGGCATTGAGGATCCGAAAACCGACAACAATATTGACTTCGTCGGAGGTATCAGAGGTATAGCTGAGCTTGAAAAAAGATGTGAAGAGGATGCGGTTGTCGCATTTGCAATGTATCCGACTTCTATAGATGAACTTTTTGATGTGGCTGATGCGAAATTACTCATGCCGCCTAAGTCTACCTGGTTTGAGCCAAAGCTTAGAAGCGGATTGTTTATACATGAGATCTGATACCAATACGTTTGACATGAACTTAATAATGTGATAACTTTTATTAGGTGCTAGAAGCATTAAATAATATGGGGCCCGGGGTAGTTATGAGGTCCATAAAAACCATTATATGTCGATTAGGAGGATATTATGCAGCAGGGTAAAGTAAAATGGTTTAATGCCAAGAAAGGCTATGGTTTTATCTCGGATGAATCTGGCGAAGATATATTCGTTCATTTTTCAGCCCTTAACATGGAAGGTTTTAAAGAGTTAAAGGACGGAGAGACAGTGGAGTTTGAGGTTATTGACGGCGAAAAAGGTCCTCAGGCTGCCAATGTTACACGAATTTCATAAGCTAGACCTGGTAAATATAGGAGACATCAGATGATGTCTCCTATTTAAGATTAAAGGTAAGAGGAGAGAATATATATGAATTTTCCTGATGCGTACGAATTGATTGAAAATAGAAAATTAAAGGACTTAAACAGTGACGGTTATGTCCTTGTACATAAAAAGACCAATGCAAAGATTTGTCTCATCAGCAATGATGATGAGAACAAAGTATTTACGGTGGGATTTCGCACACCGCCGGTTGACGATTGCGGAACACCTCATATAATCGAACACTCAGTGCTTTGCGGATCTGAAAAATATCCGTCGAAAGATCCTTTTGTAGAGCTGGTAAAGGGTTCACTGAACACATTTTTAAATGCGATGACCTATGGTGACAAGACTATCTATCCGATCGCCAGCTGCAATGACAAGGATTTTGATAATCTTATGGATGTCTATCTCGATGCCGTATTTTTCCCAAACACTATGAAAAAGAAAGAGTTCTTCATGCAGGAGGGCTGGCATTATGAGATGGAGGATAAGGACAGTCCGCTCACCATAAACGGAGTTGTATATAATGAGATGAAGGGTGCGTATTCAGAGCCTCTTGGTGTATTAGGACGCTATATTATGCATTCACTTTATAAGAATAATACATACCAATATGAATCAGGAGGAGATCCTAAGGAAATCCCTAATCTTTCATATGAGGATTTTAAGAAGTTCCATAGTAATTATTATTCACCATCAAATTCATATATTATGATATATGGTGATTGTGATATGAAGGAGACTATGAGATTTATTGAGGATGAGTATTTAAATAATTTTGAATACAATCCTTTTGATACAAGAATTGATGTGGATAATGTAGATACATTTGTTCGTGAGGATTATTTCTATAATGCCGCTAAGGAAAATCCTGATGAGGCATATTTATCATATAATATTGCTTTAGAGGATTTCTCATGCTTCAAGGATAATATCGCAATTGATATTTTAACTGATGTCTTATTTAACGCTCCAGGTGCTCCTATTAAGGAAAGACTTTTAAAGGAGGGTATTGCTGAGGATTTTAGTGCCTCAATAGAGACAGAGGTTCGTCAGCCTTATGTATCAATTCTTGCGATTAATGCGAATACAAAGAATGTAGATAAGTTTAAAAGAATAGTTGATGAGGAGCTAGCTAATGCTAAATTAGATCTTGAGGCTATTAAGGCTCAAATTAAATATCGTGATTTTAAGGTGCGTGAGGCTAAGCAAAGTGGATATCCTAAGGGACTTATTTATGAGATGACTGCATTACAGTCATGGCTATATGATGATAATATGCCTTTTGATGCATTAGAGTCCTTAAAGCACTACGAGGCATTGCTTCTTGATTTAGAAACATCATATTATACTGATTTAATAAAGAGATTATTAATAGATAATCCTCATAAGTCTATTGTAACCCTATCTCCTAAGATGGGATTACTTCAAGCTGATGAGGAGGCATTAGCTCTAAAGCTTAAGGAATATAAGGATAGCCTTAGTGATGATGAGATCAAATCATTAATTAATGAGACAAAGGCTTTAAAGGA
>CAJOQF010000284.1 GCA_905236295.1 uncultured Eubacterium sp.
AAATTCTTTGTTCTATGGCTATGATAATTTGCGTATATGTAATTCATGTGTCATGATGTTTTTATTTTGAAAAAGTCCCCCGACATTCGACCGTGCGTCATAGGGATTTTGAGAAACATTGATTTGACAGGCAAAATGGCAAAAAAATTTTCACTTCAACCTTTGCCGGAATTCTTGAAGCTGATTTCAGAGCACCGTCTTGCGCTTATGATCCCTCCCCCCAGAACAACATCTCCGTCGTAAAACACCGCCGACTGTCCGGGTGTGATGGCACGCTGCGGTTCATCAAACACGAGGCGGCAGCGCCCCTCTCCCAGAGGCATCACCGTGCAGGGCTTCTCCTGCATTCTGTATCTGACCTTTGCCTTGCATTGGACATCCCTCCCGGAGACGGGAGGCACAATCCAGTTTACATCCTCGACAAATGCAGTACGCGTAAACAGATCCTCATTGCTTCCGAGAACAACACGGTTATTTTCCACGTCTATACGCAGGACATAGAGGGGATTTGAGGCGGAAATTCCCAGACCTTTTCTCTGTCCGATCGTATAGCAGACTATACCCTTGTGCCGTCCCAGCACATTTCCCTTTATATCCACAAAGTCCCCGGGGGCATATTCCTTTCCGGAAAATCTCTTGATGGCGGACACGTAATCTCCATCCGGCACAAAACAAATATCCTGGCTGTCCGGTTTATCGGCGTTTACGAATCCATTGTCCCCGGCAATCCTTCGAACCTCCTCTTTTTTCAGCTCCCCCAGTGGAAATGCCGTCGCGCCCAGTTCCTTCTGCGTCATAGAATAAAGGACATAGGACTGATCCTTTGTCTCATCAAGTGCCTTCAAAAGGTGATATCCATCCTCGGTCTTGCGGATTCTTGCATAATGCCCGGTCACAACCTTGTCGCAATCGAGGGCAAGAGCTCTTTTATACAGCTCATCGAATTTCAGATGCTTGTTGCAATCTATGCAGGGATTCGGAGTCATAGCGTGCTCATAGCAAAAAACGAACCGGTCTATCACCTTCTCGCGAAACCTGTCCTTAAAATTAAAGGTGTAGTTCGGCATATCAAGCTCTGCTGCCACAGCCTTTGCATCTGCCACATCATACAGAGAACAGCAGGTATTGGTCGCGCAAACACCAATATCCTCGTTGGCGTACAGCTTCATAGTGCATCCTATACAATCGTATCCTCTTTTCTTCATTATAAGAGCCGCCACGCTGCTGTCCACGCCGCCGCTCATCGCAATCAAAGCTCGCATAAATTTTTCTCACCTCGTTGTGGCATCTTCCCGGCCCACGATCCATTTTCCGTCCGCCGGGCGCACGTCGCAAAGCGTCATATTCCCTTTGTGCGTCCGTGGGATTGTATTATTTAATGCGTTTACTATACTATATTTATAGGAAAACTGTAAACAGAGTGTCAAACTCAATATTATCTAAATTAATAAATTATTTATTATTTTATGAAATATTTATAATTTGTTGAAATCCATTTTTTTTTTGGGTTATACTTCATTTAACAAGAAATTTCGGATGATATCTCGAAAAAAAGGAGGAAAAAGTATGGAAAAAGAACAATTCTCGCCTGCCGACAATCAAATGGGCAAAACAGGCGCACTTAACCTTGGTGGAAAAGGTTTTGTGATCATCATCCTCTCATTCCTGTCGTGTTATCTGTATTCAGCGCTCACATCTGACTCGCTCAATGTGACGACAGATCTCTTCATAGGAATGGGTCTCGATTCCATCGGTATTGGAATCCTCCCGACGATAGCAACCATCGTCGGAATTGTCGCATCGATATTCTTTGGCGCGATAAGTCAGAAGCGGATCCGTCTGGTCTGGGGAATCGCCGTGATACTCACCGGTGTTTTCGCGATCATCTGGTCCTTTGCCGCAACACAGTTCAGCATCGTATTTTATGCCATCGGATATCTCGCATGCTACGCACTCACACTTGTAAGCGCGATGCTGCTTTCGTTCAATATCCTGGCAAACTGGTTCCCGAGGAAGCGCGCTGTGGCTCTCGGAATCGCAACTGCAGGCTTCCCGCTCTCAGCCGCAACCACATCGGCTGTTGCCGGATACTTTGCAGGCGCAGGCATCAACAAATTCTACATACTCTACGGTATCATAGGAATCTGCATCGGAATCTTCATCCTTGTCTATGTAAGGGACTTCCCGGAGGAGAAGAATGCATTCCCGGATAACGACAGAAACTTTGATGTTGAAGCTGCAAAGAGAGAGCACGAGGCAAGTCTTGAATACCTCAAGACCTCCAAGTGGACCGTAAAGAAATGTATCGCCACTCCGCGTATGTGGCATCTGTGGCTTTCGGTTTCAATCTCAGGCTTCCTCTCAATGGGAGTTATGAGTAACTTTGTTCCTAAATTCCTTACGGTAAACGGGTATGATATGCTTCAGATTCTCGGAATGCTTGCGATA
>CAJOQF010000285.1 GCA_905236295.1 uncultured Eubacterium sp.
CGCTTCGACGAGCTCAGCGTCCGGCGAGGAATCATCGCCCGGGGAAGATTCAGCATCCGAGGAATATAGTGTCCCGGAAGAGATTGCGCCGACTAATCCGAATGCGAGCCGTGATATGACAGTTCTCGTAAACGGATCCCCTGTGGTTTTGACCGGCAAGAGCAGTTATATCTATGTTGATATATTCGATTACATTGATTTCGACCTGAATGATTCAAAGGGAAGAAATATTGTTACCAACTTAAACGGTATGACGGCGAGATACGGTGAGTTCCTGAAGGAGAATGACCGACTTGATATCTATTGGGAAGATTTAAAGAAATGAGATTTTTTAGTATAGCAAGCGGCAGCAGCGGAAACTGCATATATACCGGCACAGACACTACACATCTGATAGTTGACGCCGGTATCAGCGGCAAGAAGATTGAGGCGGGCTTAAATACAGCCGGAGTCACCTCAAAGGATCTAAACGGAATACTTGTGACACACGAACACAGGGATCACATCTGTGGTCTCGGTGTTATGGCAAGACGTTACGGTATTCCGATGTACGCGACTGCTGATACGATTGATTTTATAATAGATAACGAACCTGCGGGAAAGATAGACAGGTCGTTGTTTAATGTGGTAAAGGCCGACGAGGAATTTGAGGTGGGAGACATTACCGTCACCCCAATCTCGATTTCCCATGATGCGGTCGACCCGGTGGCATACAAGATGAAAAGCGCCGGAAAGAGCGTCGGAGTCATAACAGATCTCGGCGTGTATGATGATTACATTATTTCAAGACTTAAAGGGATGGATATCCTTCTGATCGAGGCAAACCATGATGTGAGGATGCTAGAGACCGGCAGATATCCGTATCCTTTAAAGCAGAGGATCCTGGGAAAGAAGGGGCATCTGTCAAACGAATCGTCAGGACAGCTTCTCACCAGGCTTTTGCATGATAAATTAAAGACAGTAATACTCGGACATCTAAGTAAAGAAAACAATTATGAACGTCTCGCTTACGAGACAGTGCGCCTCGAGATAAGCATGGGCGAAACCCCGTACAAGGAAGATGACTTTCCTATTTATGTTGCGGGAAGGGATTGCCCCTCACAAGTCTTTACAGCGTAAGAATATGAAAAATTTGGAGGATTGGTCATGGAAAAAAACAGAACTATTATCACGGTAGTAGGAAAGGATACGGTCGGCATTATCGCAAAGGTCTGCACATATCTTGCAAACAATCACATCAACGTAAATGATATCTCACAGACTATTGTACAGGGATTCTTCAACATGATGATGATAGTTGATATAAGCGGCAGCAGCCAGGAGTTTGCAACTATCTCAAAGGAGCTCGAGCAGATCGGCGACGAGATCGGTGTAAACATCAAGTGCCAGAGAGAAGAGATTTTCGATTCTATGCACAGAATCTAATAGAGGCACCTCGACAGATTTAAAGCGTCGAAGCAATATAGTGTCATGAAAGGTAGAAAAGATGGTAAATATATTTGAAGTAAATGAGACAAATAAGATGATCGATCAGGAAAACTTTGATGTCCGCACGATCACACTTGGAATCAGTCTTATGGATTGCATCGACTCGGATCTCGATGCGGTCTGCAAAAAAGTTTATGAGAAGATAACAACAACAGCCAGGGATCTTGTCAAGGTAGGAAAAGAGATTGAAAGTGATTACTCTATCCCGATCGTAAACAAGAGAATTTCGGTTACTCCGATAGCTCTTGTCGGTGGAGCTGCCTGCAAGACTCCGGATGATTTTGTAAGAATAGCAAAGGTGCTTGACGATGCGGCAAGACAGGTCGGAGTAAATTTTATCGGAGGATATTCCGCACTCGTGTCGAAGGGAATGACGAAGGCTGATGAAATGCTTATCAGATCAATCCCTAAGGCATTGAAAGAGACGGAGCAGGTTTGTTCTTCGGTAAATCTCGGTTCCACAAAGACCGGTATAAATATGGATGCGGTTAAACTCATGGGTGAGGTGATCCATGAGGCAGCATACCTCACAAAGGACGAGGGCTCAATAGGATGCGCGAAGCTGGTAGTATTCTGCAATGCACCGGACGACAATCCGTTTATGGCGGGAGCATTCCACGGTGTCACAGAGGCTGACGCAGTCGTACATGTCGGAGTTTCAGGCCCGGGAGTTGTTAAGACTGCCCTTGAGAAGGTAAGAGGAGAGAACTTTGAGATCCTCTGCGAGACCATCAAGAAGACAGCGTTCAAGATAACCAGAGTTGGACAGCTTGTTGCAAAGCAGGCTTCAAAGAAGCTCGGTATTCCCTTTGGAATCATCGACCTTTCACTCGCTCCGACTCCGGCAGTCGGCGATTCGGTTGCAGGCGTGCTTGAGGAGATCGGTCTTGAGTGTGCCGGAGCTCCGGGTACAACAGCAGCCCTTGCTCTTCTCAACGATCAGGTAAAGAAGGGCGGAATAATGGCTTCGTCTTATGTCGGCGGACTATCGGGAGCATTCATACCTGTCAGCGAGGATGCGGGAATGATCTCTGCGGCTGAGAGCGGAGCGCTTACGATCGAAAAGCTTGAGGCTATGACGTGTGTATGCTCAGTTGGTCTCGATATGATCGCAATTCCGGGAGACACTCCTACATCCACTATATCGGGAATCATTGCAGATGAGATGGCAATAGGAATGGTCAATCAGAAGACAACGGCCGTCAGACTTATCCCTGTTATCGGAAAGGGAGTAGGCGATACGGTAGAGTTCGGAGGATTGCTCGGATATGCGCCGATCATGCCTGTTAATACAAAGTCTTGCGAGGCATTTGTAAACAGAGGCGGACGCATTCCTGCACCTGTACATTCATTTAAGAACTAAAAATGTTTGTTGAAGCAACAATATTTAAGATAGAAAGGAAAAGTGCAGATGGAAAGTATTGAGAAAGTATTAAAAGGAAATGCATATCCGGGAAGAGGGATCATCCTCGGAAGAACTTCGGACGGAAGCAAGGCTGTCGCTGCATATTTTATAATGGGACGCAGTGAGAATTCCAGAAACCGCGTCTTCGTAGAGGACGGTGAGGGAATCCGCACACAGGCATTTGACGAGTCAAAGCTTGAGGATCCAAGTCTTATTATCTATGCACCGGTTCGTGTGCTCGGCAACAAGACCATCGTTACAAACGGTGATCAGACCGATACCATTTACGAGCTTATGGACAAGCAGCAGACTTTCGAGCAGGCACTTAGAACCAGAACCTATGAGCCGGATAAGCCGAACTATACACCGAGAATTTCGGGCATCATGCACATTGACAAGGGCGAGTACAATTTTGCAATGTCGATCTTAAAGAGTGATGACGGAGATCCGGATTCAACAAACAGATTTACATTTGCATATGAGAATCCTAAAAAGGGATGTGGACGTTTTATTCACACTTATGTCGGCGATGGCAATCCGCTTCCGAGCTTTGCAGGAGAGCCGCAGCTTGTGGATGTGGCAGATGATATTGACACATACACAGACCTTCTTTGGAACAGCCTGAATGAGGACAACAAGGTATCGCTTTTTGTCCGCTATATTGATATCAAGACAGGAAAATTTGAGTCAAGAATCGTAAACAAGAATAAATAAGGCATATGAATTGATCAGTTTGAATAAGGAGAAATCAGATGAAAGAATTGGAATTGAAATACGGATGCAACCCAAACCAGAAACCGTCCAAGATCTATATGGCAGACGGATCGGATCTTCCGATAACCGTACTCAACGGAAAACCGGGCTACATAAACTTCCTTGATGCGTTTAACGGATGGCAGCTTGTAAAGGAGCTTAAAGCGGCAACTGGACTTCCGGCTGCGACATCTTTTAAGCACGTATCTCCTGCCGGAGCGGCTGTGGGTCTTCCGCTTACGGATGTTGAGAAAAAAATCTATTGGGTTGACGATCTCGATATCGAGTTCACACCGCTTGCCAATGC
>CAJOQF010000286.1 GCA_905236295.1 uncultured Eubacterium sp.
AACTGTGTTCCCTTTTTAGCATTGAACTCTTCGATTATCTGCTCTCTGGAAAGCTTTCGTCTGTATGGGCGATCGTTGTTCATAGCGTCGAAAGCTTCCGCTACGGAGATAATACGGGCGATAAGCGGTATCTCGTCACCTTTCCTCCCGAGGGGATAACCGTTTCCGTCAAAGTTTTCGTGATGGAATACGATCCCGTCTATAACGTGCTGAAGAGAATAATTCTCCTCAAAAAGGTTGCCGCCCTTGGTCGTATGGGATTTGATGATCGAAAGCTCCTCGTCTGACAGACGACCGCCTTTTTTGAGGATCTGTTCCGAGACAAAGCTGTTTCCGATATCGTGAAGCATAGCTACATAGTAAACGTTTTCGCAGTCGTTTTTATCCATGCCGAGATGCTCGGATATCATGCGTGAATACTGCGCAACCCTGGCGGAGTGTCCCTTTGAAAGGGGATCCTTGAAGTCGGCGAGGGACGCGCAGAGCGCGAAGGCGTCCTCTGTCATCTGATGCTGGGAGTACAGTCTTTCGGTGTATCTGAGTACGAGCCCGGAGATAACCGCCGAGAAAGCGAAGATCAGTCCCCAGACTACAAACAACACAATAAAAACCACTCCAGAGGGATCCTCAAGATAAGTCTTTTTCATATGATAATCGAATGTGTAGTCGGAGAGGTCGACATCGCCGCTGAGGCTGTACATGATAATACCGATATTTGTCTGACCGGGGAAATTTACTTCGGAATCAAGGGGGATTTCACCCATGACCGTATCGGGATGGTAAACGAGATAATCGCCCTTTTGCAGCGGAATCAAAAGATCCTGCCCGGCGAGATAATGAAACAGGGTTATGTCCTCCTCGACGTAGTCGCGGAGATCTATCGTCTGGATGCTCTCTGTTCCGTCAATAAACTGGTGGATTTCCATGGTTCCGTTCCACGCGTTGTTGATATAGCAATCCTCTTTGATATTTATGCGAAGCGTCCAGTCGTTCAAGAGATAACCGGAGCTGTTTGTTATCGTTCCCTCATATATCTTCGCGTTTATGATGGTGTCGGGGAAGGCGTCATTCTTTTCCCATGTGTCGGTAACCTGTCCGCGCGGGTGAATATCAACCGTGACGTCGGTGGTGGTTGACTCAGGCGTCAGTACGCGGTCTTCCGAATTGTACTTATTTACCTGAACAATATGCCCGATAAAGCATATGACAATCACGACAAGCAGTACGGCGAGCACCATAAGCAGCCGGTTTATGACTTTTTTTGTTACAGAAATCTTATTCATAAATATCCCTCCGCAAAGATTCTGAAAAAATACTTTTTGGACATTTTATATTCTTATAAATTTTATCAGAAATTCACATTTTTTTCAATATTTACGTGCGGGTGGATAAAGTTGTAAAAATCTAAATTTTCAGGCAGCGCCTTTTTTCACAAAGCATTGATAAATCCGCTGATTCCTGATACAATAACATCCTGTTAGGTTTTCTTTTTACTTTATGCGTGTCGCATATTTATTTCCGTTCTATTCAGATTAGCAATAAAGTCTTTTTTGAAAAGGGTATTATTTGAAATCTTAGTTATGTTCTTTTGATTATCATACCATGAAGAAAAAAACGGAGGTTATTGCGTTGAAAGACAAGAGAATAGAATTATCTGGGGGCTTTGAGGCGGCAACAGGAAAGATAGATTATTGCCTCACTAATGATATTGTTTTGCACCTTATTGTTCAGAAAAACAATCGGATTCTGAAAGGGCTGGTATGTTCGCTTATGGGGCTGGCACCTGAGGACGTGAATTCGGTAACACTTTTAAATCCGATAGATTACAGTAAATATACAGGCAAAGAAATAATTCTGGATATCAATGTTATTATGAATGATATGCAGATTGTGAATGTGGAAATGCAGATAAGTCTGAAAAAAGGAAAGGACTGGTGGATTAACCGTTCACTGCTGTATCTTTGCAGATGTTATGATAATCTTGAGACGGGAGACAATTACAGAAAGATCAAACCGACTACGCATATCAGTATTGTGACTGAAGATTTGTTTGAAAATGAAGAACCTGAATTTTATGCGAAATATAAGCTTTTAAATGTGAAAACCTATAAATCTTATACTGGAAAGTTCAATTTGAACGTGCTATATTTAAATCACATTCAAGAAGCGACAAAAGAAGATGAGGATAATCAGCTCGTCTATTGGGCTAAGGCGTTTATGGCTAAAACATGGGAAGAGCTGAAGCTGATTGCTAAGCATAATGAGGTTTTTCGGGAAGTTGGTGAGGATATGTATCAGGTAAACGCAGAGACGATAGAGAGACAGATGGCGGAGGCGCACCGTAGATATCTGGAAACAACAGCAACTATACGGGCAGAGGGATATGAAGACGGAGTTGCCGATATGCAGGCTCAGTTGGATGCGAAAGACGCTGAGCTTGATGCTAGTCATCAGAGAATAGCTGAGCTTGAAAGGCTGCTTGCAGAGAAAAGTTAATATGATAAATGAAAAAATTCCGGTGAGAAATCATCGGAATTTTTTTCTCTCATAAATTATTAGTAAAATTCACAAAGTATCATCATCTGTTGGGATATACCATTTCACAATAAATATGTTTTCTGATGTTAGTTCTGATTTAAACGATATGGTATAAAGTATTGTTATCTAAAAGTAAACAAATCCTCAGGGGGAATTTCAAGAATATCGCAAATTTTCCATATTAAATCAAGAGCAGCTGAGTGTTTGCCTTGTTCTATACCGCCAACATGACTTAAGCTTATATTAAGTTTTTCGGCAAGTTGAGCTTGTGTCAACCCTTTCTTTTTTCTATAGAAAGCAATGTTTAAACCTAAGCTTACATAATTTTTATGATAAACGGAATCCATAAGAAATCTCCTTATCAAAATTTTAAGCATGGTGGCGATGAAAATAAAGAATATATAATTAGTTAAATAGCTAATGAGATTAGCTGTTTTCAGAAAATGAATAATTTATCAGGAGAAACATCTAAAATTCTGGACATTTTCCAAATTAAATCGAGACTTGAACCATGTTTTCCTTGTTCTATTCCCCCAACGTGACTTTCGCTTATGTTTAATAATTCTGCGAAATGTTGTTGAGAATATCCTTTCTTTTTTCTATAAAAAGCAATATTCAAACCTAAATTTTTATATTCGGAAGAGAATTCTATGTCCATAATAAGCTCCTTTTTTCATATTTTAGAGGTTATATACTGAAATGAGAAGAATGTAAAAGTAGTGAAATCACTATTGACATAAGTGATTTACGCAAATATAATAGTTTGTATCAAGAAAGGAGGTCATGACCTTTAGGTCAAAAAGCTAAGAGAATTTATAGGAAGGAGATTTAACAAAATGATAAACAAAAAATTGTTCGCAAAGTCATTAGCATTGACTATTGCGGCAACAACAGCATTTTCAATGACACCGAGCATCGGACTTTTGACGCCTATTGTGGCGATGGCAGCGGCTGATGGCACTTACATCACAGCTATTGACGATACTGATGTGGAAATCGGAGCTAATGCCGGAGATTCGGATAGTAGTACTCCGGCAACAACAGATGATGTACAGACAGTTGAACTTACGCTTAAGGATTCCGTTACGGCTGTATCTGCCGCGGTATCAAATACTTCCGAACTTGATAATACGAAGGTAACTGCATCTGTCGGAGCTATTGATGATTCACAGCATAAGGTTAGCGTGACTATTTCGACAAACAACGCATCGGTCGGAGAATATACAGTAACACTTACTCCGTCCGAATCTGATGGTGAAAAGACAACGAGTACATTTACGGTAAAAGTATGTCCGACTGTGACTTACGATACGGATGGTGGTTCAGAGGTCTCGTCCGCACTTATCAAATCTGGTTCAACTGCGGCAGCTGCACCAACGAAATCCGGATATACTTTTGACCATTGGACATACGAGGATGGAGACGGAAATGCTCAGGAGATTAAAGCAGGGTCTGATATTTCTTCCATGACTGAGGATATAACTTTGCAGGCGGTATGGATTGAGAACGGAACAGCATATATAGGATTTAATGCGACTGCCGCAAACGCAACTAAAGATACCGTTATCGGAAATGATACGCTATACTCAAACGCGGTGGGAGCAAAGCTGTTTGTTGTTGGTGATGGATACTATATCTCTACAAAAGAGACGGATTTAACAGAACACGCAACTCCGACGAATCAGTCTGAGCTTACGGCGACCGTAGCTAATATATCTGAGGGTGCTGCGGAAGGAGCGGCAACACTAACTTACTATATATATGACCCGACTGAGGTTAATGGAAGTGCCGTTGGCTGGAGTACAGCAAAGACTGTTAACGTAGTATACGACAACGTTGCTCCGTCTATCGGAGAGGTTACGGTTGGTAGCGGTGAAGCTAAAGATACTTTAACATCTTCTTCAAGTGATGTGACGCTTTCTGTCTCGAATCTCACCAAAGACAGTGTGGAGGAGGGTGAAGACCAAACATATTCTTTTGATATTTCTGTGCCGGTTACCGAGGACAACATATCGGGGTTAAAGTATGTGTTTGGTTCTTCAAACTCCGCAGAACTTACGGAGTCTGCCTCTGCACCTGTATCGGGTGATGGGGTGGAGACATACACTATACACGTTTCCGGAGTGAAGGAAGGAGATTACTATTTAAGACTTCAGGCGACTGATAAGGCTGGTAATGAAAATGCTGTATGGACATCAGATAAGATAACAATTGATGCAAGCGCACCGGAGATCTCAGGTAAACTTGCGGCAGAAAATGTTGCAGGAACATCTGCTGATATAAAAGTTACATCCAAAGAAAGCGGCGCGTTGTATTATGTCGTATCAAATGTCGAGCAGACGGAGTATACAACATCAGAAGCGATAATTGCAGCAGCAAAGGCAGGAACAAACAAAAAGAATGTTATTGTAAACGCTTCGGATAGTGTCACGGGTAATTCGGAAAAAACAATTAACGTCACTTCTTTAAACGGCGATACAACATACTATGTGTATGCGGTAATTGTAGACGCGGCAGGGAACTCTACAATTCAGGATACGACGTTTACCACAACCGGAATTGATTCGGGTGCCACAGTAAGCATCACAAACGAGACGAATGACGGCGTGTTTACCTATGGTGAGACTCTTACAGCAACAATCGACGACACAACCAAAAAGGTTTTTGCGGACGAGACAAGTTTTGTCGTGACATGGAAAAATGCGGATGGAGACGTTATCAGCACGAAGACCGTTTCTGGAGACAGTCATACAGGAAATAAGTACGAAGTTTCTATCAATGTTGATAAAACAGTATTTGATGCCATTGAAAGCGGAGCTATCTATGTTTCTGTGAAAGCGGACGGGTACACAGCGGTTGAGGCAAATCATGCTGTGACGGCGAGAACTCTGACTCCGGCGATAAGCGGCGCTGTTTCTAAGGTGTTTGATAGTGCTGCCACAATAGACGAAGCGGCAACGACAAATACACTCTCTATTGCCTTTGGCGATGATGAGGTAGTTTCCGGTGATGACGTGTCCGCAACCGCAACATACGCATATAATACATACAGCTCAGTCGGAGAGAATTTACAGATTAATGCATCTTCC
>CAJOQF010000287.1 GCA_905236295.1 uncultured Eubacterium sp.
CGGAATCCCGACGTTTTTATGGGAATAATAGACATTAAAACCTAAAGTAAACAAGCCGACCCCCATACCGATATATACGAAAAACTGTCTGGAAGTCATAGAATAGATATGCATGGCAAGCACTACCATGGCAGGTATCTCAAATGCGGTCTCGGTGTGTACGCCATAGTAGAAAACCAGTGTCATCAGAATCAGAGAATATGCAAGCTCCCGACTAAACTCCGAAAAGCTCTGGAATATCTGGATACTTACAGTTACAGCTATAGCCCCCAAAAGAACCGGTCTCATCCAGACTTCCCAGTCAAACATAACGTTTTGAAGCAGAAGAAAAAAGAGCTGTCACGAGTATTCGTGACAGCTCTTGAAGTACAAATTATGTGTTATGCTTTTCTAAAGAAAAACGAATGCTCTCTCTCATATCCAAGATCTTTGTAGTTTATGATCTGTTCGGTACTTCCTATAAAGAGATATCCTCCCTTTACCAAGGACTTGTTGAACTTGTCATAGATGACATCCTTTGCTTCCTCGGTAAAGTAAATAACAACATTTCTACACACAATCATGTGAACCCCGTTTACATACGGATCCTTTAACAGATTGTGCTCTTTGAACTCAACGCGTTTCTTTATATCTTCACTGATCTGATAAGACGGACCTATCTTTGTGAAGTATTTTTTCTTGAGGTCGTCCGGCACTGAAGCTATAGCCTTCTCAGTATAAAGACCGGTCTTTGCCTTTGCGATAACCTGCTTATCAATATCTGTGGCAATGATCTTTATCTGATTGAGCGGAATGTGTCTGGACAAAGCCATAACAAGAGAATACGGTTCATCTCCGGTTGAGCATGCCGCAGACCAGATTTTTAAGTTCTTTCCGAACTTTTCGATAAGCTTTGGAATGATATCCTTGTCAAGCAACTTCCACTGATCAGGGTTTCTGTAGAACTCCGAAACGTTGATCGTAAGGAAGTTTACAAACTGCTCGAACTTTTCATTGTCCTTCTTGAGAAGCTGAACATACTCAGGGTATGCTTTAATACCATTCTTTGAGATAAGAGTGTCAATGCGACGCTTCATCTGCTTCTCTTTGTAAGCATTCAAGTCAATCTTTGTAAGGGTATATACGTCCTTTTTGAAGGCCTCGTAATCGTTTGCTCCTGCCATAAAACCCTCCTTTTCCCATAATAAATATGAAGTTGAATTTTATTCTTCTGTTTCTGCCGCTACCTTCTCGATATCAACATCAACAACTTCTGCATCATCTTCTTCTGCCTCAGCCTTGTTGTCTGAGAGAAGAGCCTTTATGCTGAGTGAGATCTTCTTCTCTGCCTTGTTGAAGTCAACAATCTTTGCCTCAATCTCCTGTCCGCTCTTTAATACATCTGAAGGCTTGTCGATGTGCTCTTTTGCAATCTGAGATACATGTAAGAGAGCGTCTACACCAGGTGCAAGCTCGATGAATGCACCGAAGTCTGTCATGCGGGCTACTTTACCCTTTACAACATTACCTACTGCAAACTTAACCTCAGCCTCGTTCCACGGATTGTCCTCAGGGAACTTCATGGAAAGAGCGATCTTGGTGTCGTTGATATCTTTGATAAATACCTTTGCCTTGTCGCCAACGTTGAAGATCTTCTTCGGATTCTCAACTCTGCCCCATGACATCTCTGAGATGTGAAGGAGACCGTCTGCTCCACCGAGGTCGATGAATGCGCCGAAATCTGTAACATTCTTAACTGTCCCCTCGATAACGTCGCCTACTTTGATTCTCTCTAAGAGCTCACGCTGCATCTCCTCACGCTTTGCGATGATGAGCTGCTTTCTGTCACCGATAACACGATGACGTCTCGGATTGAACTCGCTGATAACAAACTCTATTTCCTGTCCCTCGTATTTTGAGAGATCTTTCTCGTATGTGTTTGATACAAGACTTGCAGGAATGAATACTCTTGCCTCGTCAACAACAACTGAAAGTCCGCCGTCAAGTACCTGTGCAACTGTAGCGGTAAGTACCTCGTGATTGTTGAATGCTTCCTCGAGTCTCTTTGTACCCTTCTCTGCGATAAGTCTCTTGTAGGTGAGAAGTACCTGACCCTCACCGTCGTTGATTCTCATAACCTTTGCTGACATTGTGTCGCCAACGCTTACTACTGTTGTAAGATCAAGATTTGAGTCATTTGAATACTCATTTCTGGTGATTATTCCATCTGACTTGTAACCGATGTTAAGGATTATCTCATCCGGTTTTACATCAATAACAGTACCTTCGACAACCTCTCCATTCCTAATAGTTTTTAATGATCCTTCTAACATTTGTTCAAAACTCATTTCTGACATTAGTTTGAACCTCCTCAATAATATTATTTGGGGTTGAAGCCCCGGCAGTAATACCTACATTATTAAAGTTGTTCAGGACGGAAAGATTTAGTTCCTGTACCGTTTGTATATAGTAAGTATTTACGCATTCCCTTTGGGATATTTCAAATAGCTTGCGAGTGTTGGAACTTTTCTTTGAACCAACTACTATCATCGCATCACTTTGTGAAGCAAGAAGCCTTGCCTCCTCCTGTCTTTTGCGTGTAGCATCGCAGATTGTATTCAAAACATTAATATCATAACCTTTTTCGTTAAAAATATCAACTATTTCTTTGAATTTGTTTAGATTAAATGTCGTCTGCGCTACAAGACAAATTTTCTTTCGACCGTCGTATTCTTTCGGGACGAAAGACCTCGCCTCATCTACATCACCTACAACGGTGGTATTTTGAGGCGAACACCATCCGCAGATGCCCAAAACCTCCGGATGCCTAGCGTCTCCGCATATTATGATCTCATATCCGTCGTTTTCGTATTGTTCCACCGTTTTATGGATCTTTTTTACGAACGGACATGTGACATCTATGTATTTTACGCCGGCTTCATCAAGCCCGCGATATACATCTTTTCCAACGCCGTGAGACCTTAAGATCACCACTCCGTCTTTTATATCAAGCAGCTTTTCGAAGTCATATACTACGCTTACTCCCTTTCCTTTGAGATCCGACACAACGCTGTCGTTGTGGATCACATCGCCGTAAGTATAGACCTTTTCTCCGGTCGATATCATATCGTAGACTTTATCGACCGCATTCCTGACTCCAAAGCAAAAACCTGCTGTCTTTGCTACCGTAACTGTCATGATTTTTTATTGTAGAGAGCAAGGATCTTGTCTCTTACCTCTGTCGGGTCAAGCTCGGACGTGTCAACAAGGACTGCATCCTCAGCCTGGGCAAGAGGTGAAATTTCTCTGGTCATATCCTGCTTGTCGCGTTTTTTGATGTCCTCTTCGATACTTTCAAGGTCGACTTTTTCGCCCTTTTTAACCAGCTCGTCATATCTTCTCTTGGCGCGGGTCTTGACACTGGCTGTGAGGAATATCTTGAGATCGGCATTGGGAAGAACCGTGGTTCCTATATCTCTGCCGTCCATTATCACATCATTCGCCTTGGCAAGATTCTGCTGGAGTGAAAGAAGCTTTTCCCTGACTTTCGGATTGGCGCTTGTGATGGAAGCTCTCTTTGAGACTTCAGGAGTTCTGATCCTCTCAGTAACATTCTCATCATTTAAATAAACCTGCTGAATGCCGCCCTCGTATCCGATATTGATATCAATTGCATCACAGGCTTCTTTAACCTCACTTTCGGAGTCGATGTCAACATTCTCCTCGAGGAAATAAAGCGCGATAGCTCTGTACATAGCCCCCGTATCAACATAAATATAGCCCAGACTCTGAGCCACACTCTTTGCTATAGTGCTCTTTCCGGCCCCTGCGGGTCCATCAATTGCAATACTCCTACCCATTATCATCATCTCCTTTGCGGGCATATAATAATCATAAGAAATACTCTTCTATTTCGTGATTATGTTTATGACATTATTAGTATAATAAAAAAAGGATACTCCGTCAATCAGGAGTATCCCTTTGTGTTATTTTGTCACCAATAGCAAAGGCTTTTATGAATTATACTGCAGCAAATCCACCTTCAAGATCTGCTATTATATCGTCGATATGCTCTGTTCCGATAGAAAGTCTTATCGTGTTCGGGTTGATTCCCTGGTCTTTGAGCTCCTCGGCAGACAACTGCGAATGTGTAGTTGATGCCGGATGGATAACAAGACTCTTTACATCCGCAACATTTGCAAGCAGAGAGAATATCTTGAGATTATCGATAAACTTCCATGCTTCCTCCTGTCCTCCCTTGATATCAAAGGTGAAGATTGAGCCGCCTCCGTTCTTGAAATATCTCTCATAGAGCGCATGATCCGGATGATCTGCTATAGCCGGATGGTTAACCTTTTCTACCTTCGGATGGTTTGCCAAAAATTCTACGACCTTCTTTGTATTCTCGGCATGTCTCTCAAGGCGAAGAGAAAGTGTCTCAACTCCCTGGATAAGCAAAAATGCGTTGAACGGAGAAATAGTTGCTCCTGTATCTCTGAGAAGGATCGCTCTGATATATGTCACAAATGCTGCCGGTCCTACTGCATCATAGAAAGATATTCCGTGGTAACTCGGATTCGGAGCCGCAATGTTCGGATACTTTCCGCTCGCCTTCCAATCAAACTTACCTGACTCTACGATAATTCCACCGAGTGTGGTTCCGTGTCCACCGATAAACTTGGTTGCAGAATGTACAACAATATCTGCTCCGTGCTCGATCGGTCTGAACAGATACGGAGTGCCGAATGTATTGTCGATCACAAGCGGAAGTCCATGCTTGTGAGCGATCTCTGCTATTGCATCGACATCCGGAATATCACTGTTCGGGTTTCCAAGCGTCTCCAGGAATATTGCCCGAGTCTTTTCCCTGATCGCGGCCTCGACTTCGGCTGTGTTCTGCGCGTCCACG
>CAJOQF010000288.1 GCA_905236295.1 uncultured Eubacterium sp.
CGAAAAAATGCAGATAGGGAATACGTAAATCTCGCCGAGAAGTTAAGTGACGGACAGGAGATATACGTTCCGTCAAAGGATGAGACGGTGGAGATGTCGTTGACCGGAAGCGGTGGTGCTCAGGCGGCTGATGCCGGGGACGGTCTTGTAAATCTCAACACTGCAACCAAAGATGAGCTTAAATCCTTGAGTGGAATCGGAGACTCAAAGGCGGATTCCATAATCAGATACCGCGAGGAGAACGGTGCCTTTTTACACATAGAAGACATTATGAATATAAACGGTATCAAGGAGGCTACTTTTTCCAAGATAAAGGATTATATTACTGTTTAGAGGTGTGTAATGGCAAAAAAGGTACTTGTTGTAGATGATGAAAAGCTTATAGTGAAGGGAATTGTATTTAATCTCAAGCAGGAAGGGATGGAAGTCGACGCCGCTTATGACGGAGAGGAAGCCCTCAACATGATCAAGGCAAAAGAATACGACATTGTTCTTCTGGATATCATGCTTCCCAAGATGGATGGATATGAGGTCTGCCAGGCCGTCAGAGAATTCTCCAATGTCCCTATCATTATGCTGACCGCAAAAGGCGAGGATATGGACAAGATCCTCGGACTTGAGTACGGAGCAGACGACTACATGACCAAGCCGTTCAACATCCTCGAATTAAAGGCGAGAGTTAAGGCTATCATAAGGAGAGCAGGTTATGCCAAGGCGGAGACTGAGGTAAAGAAAACTGTTGTTGAGGACAGGGATTTAAAACTTGACCTTGACTCGAGAAGGCTTTATATTTCAGGCTCTGAGATAAGGCTTACGGCAAAAGAATTTGATATACTGGAGATACTTATATTAAATCCAGACAAAGTCTACAGCAGGGACAAGCTTTTGGAACTTGTCTGGGGTGCGGATTACCCCGGAGATGCAAGAACCGTTGATGTACACGTAAGACGCCTCCGTGAAAAGGTTGAGGCCAATCCATCGGAGCCGAAGTATGTTCACACAAAGTGGGGCATGGGTTATTATTACAAGAATAAGGGATAAGCATGAAAAGAAAAGACAAAATAAAAGAATTTATCGGAAGCCTGAGATTCAGGCTTCTGATTGTATTTCTGATAATAGGAATAGTGCCGGTGCTGTTTTTGCAATCGGCTTTTTTAGCGTCTTACATTAATTACGCGGTAAACAATAAGACTGTTGAGATACTTGCCCAGACAAAACTTCTGGGGGCACAGATACTCGGTTACAATTATCTCGAAGAGCCTACGTCTGATGTTGTGTCAGCGCAACTTTCGCAGCTCTCAAGTATATATGATGGCCGTATTATGCTTGTTGACTCCTCACTTAAGATAGTGGAAGACACGTTCAATATGGACAAGGACAAGACCATCATCTCAGAGCAGGTGGTAAAATGTTTCAGGGATGGTGAAGCTACAAAGTACGACAAGAAAA
The DNA here is from genome assembly GCA_905236295.1 of uncultured Eubacterium sp. Taxonomy (GTDB): domain Bacteria; phylum Bacillota; class Clostridia; order Lachnospirales; family Lachnospiraceae; genus Eubacterium_C. The sequence continues at coordinate 1,450 of CAJOQF010000288.1, forward strand.
ACCGCTATATCGAGTTGGTTGTTCCACTTGTAAAAGACAAGGAAGAGGTTGCCGGAGCAATTCTTGTAAGTGTTTCAACCGATAGCATCATTTCAAACAGGGATCACATCAGAAACAGTGTGATCCTCTTGCAGGTTGCGATCCTGCTTGTCATTATAGCGTTTGCGATCGGCTTTTCGGGAGTGTTTACCAGGCCGTTCAAGCTTATTAAGGCGAGACTCGACGGCATCAAAGCCGAGGAGATACACGGTGATGTAGAGGCAAAAGGTTACACCGAATTAAAGAAGGTTCTTACTTCTACAAACCTTATGATGCATCGACTCGATATGCTTGAGGAATCAAGACAGGAGTTTGTCTCAAATGTCTCACACGAGTTGAAGACACCGCTTACATCTATGAAGGTGCTGGCTGATTCTCTTATAGAACAGGATGATACTCCGGTCGAGCTCTACAGGGAGTTCATGGTTGATATCGCAGATGAGATCGAGAGAGAGAATCAGATAATAAACGACCTTCTCTCGCTGGTTAAACTCGACCGTGCCGAGGGTACATTGAATATCGAAACGATAGTGATCAATGACCTGATAGACCTTGTGCTCAAACGTCTTCGACCAATTGCCGAAAAACAGAATGTAGAGCTGGTGCTTGAGAGTTTCAGATCGGTTACAGCCGAGGTGGATCAGGTGAAGCTTACGCTCGCTGTCTCAAACCTTGTTGAGAATGCGATCAAATACAATAAAGATGGCGGATGGGTGCATGTTTCGCTCAATGCAGACCATGAGTACTTCTTTATTAAAATCGAGGACAACGGAATCGGAATGCCTGAGGATTCGCTTGAAAAGATATTTGAAAGGTTCTACAGGGTTGACAAATCCCACTCGAGAGAAATCGGTGGAACGGGACTCGGACTCGCGATCACGAGAAATGCCGTTCTTATGCACAGAGGTGATATAAAGGTTCACAGTGAAGAAGATGTCGGAACCACATTTATCGTTAGGATTCCGTTAAACTATGTAAACTGACAGGGTGGATGCGATGAAGAGAATTTTAACACTTATCATAGCTGTAGCCTGTGCACTGTCTGTAACGGCATGCACACAGGATGATGATAAATATGATTATTATATAAGTTATATTGACAAGAATACTACGACCTTTGTGGATGTCGGAACAAAGCCGCAGTCCAAAACTACCGAAAATCTGGTCGACGAGTTTGTCAAGGCATTGAAGACCGATCCTGAGAAAGTAGAGTATTATAACCCTATAACGGAGGAAACCGGTTATAAAAAATATGAATTCAATGACGGCACGGTAAAAATGTATTTTGGAAG
>CAJOQF010000289.1 GCA_905236295.1 uncultured Eubacterium sp.
CCACAGCTATAGAGGGGAAAGTAAATATTGGCGGAGGTTATGCTGCAACGAAGCAGCTTGATAATATGGGCTACTATGCTCAAATTTATGATGCCAAAAATGGGCTTCCTACATCTGAGGCTAATTTCATTATAGGAGCTTCAGATGGCTATATCTGGATCGGCGGATACAGTGGAATCATAAGATATGACGGAACTTCATTTGAAAGAATTACCGACATAGACGGACTTACAAGTGCAAGAAGTTTTCTCGAGGACAGCAAAAACAGGATATGGGTGGCTACAAATGACAATGGAGTCGTAGTCATTGATGGGAGAGATTATATCAGATACACAAAAGAAGATGGACTAAGTTCGTCTTCTATTCGTGCGTTTGCAGAGGATTCCAAGGGGAATGTCTATATAGGATCGACCTCGGGCATAGCATATGCCGATGCGGATATGAAACTTCACATCATCGATGATACGCGAATCAACAATGAGAGAGTGCTGCGCCTTGTATCGGACAGCGAGGGGAATGTTTACGGACAGACCAAAGCCGGATTGATATTCACTGTTTCGGACGGGAAAATCGGTGATGTCTACAGCAGCGAGGAGTTAAATACCGAAGTTATCACAACCATTTTGCCGGATTATGAAAACGCCGGATTGTTCTATTTCGGAACGGAATCAGACATTGTTTATCATGGAGCATTCGGTGCAAAAGCGGGGGACATGGAGAAGATCAAATTGCTCTCCGGAGTAAATACACACTGGATGTCCTACGACTGCAACAGGGTGTGGATTTCAACTTTATCTAACGTTGGTTACCTGGATGAAAACGGCAGATTTGTTGCAGTTCCTGGGCTTGAGGTAGAAGGATCTGTTGAGATGATGACATCGGATTACCAGGGGAATATGTGGTTTGCTTTTTCGAAACAGGGTGTATTAAAGCTGGTCGCAAACAATTTCTTCGACGTTTCGACTGCTGCAAATATCCCTGACAAGGTTATTAACGCAATCTGTATGAAGGGAAATAATCTTTATATCGGCACGGATGAAGGTCTGTATATCGTAAATGAACAATACGAACAGGTAGAGAACAGGCTTACAAAACACATAGGTGAAGCCAGAGTCAGATGCATCATGGAAGATAAAGCCGGCAATCTTTGGATATCAACATTTTCCGAGGAGTGCGGGCTGGTCTGCTATTCTTCCGACGGGAAGATAAAGGACTACACCACAGAGAACGGTATGCCAAACAATGAAGTCAGATGTACTGCACAGGGCAGTGACGGGTCTGTTATTGTCGGCACATACGACGGTCTTGCGGTCATTAAAGACGGAAAGGTCACTGCAAGTTACGGAAACGACGAGGGTCTTAAAAATACGGTGATACTTACCGTATGTGGCGGAGATAATGGTGAGATTTATGCCGGGTCGGATGGAAACGGCATATATTTGATAGACGGAATGCGCATACGCAATATAAATACCGATGACGGTTTGACCAGTGACGTTATAATGCGAATAAAAAGGGATGAAGAAAGGGATCTCTACTGGGTTATCACATCGAACTCCATTCAGTATATAAAAGACGGAAAGATCAATACTGTCACTTCATTTCCCTACACCAACAATTATGAAATGTTTGAAGGTGTAGATGATGAGATCTGGGTGGTTTCATCGCAGGGGTTATACTGTGTCAATGCCGAAGACATGGTGAATGACAGTATTTCAGATTACCGTTTGTACACAATGAAAAACGGTCTGTACAGCATGCCTGTCAGTCAAAGTTACAGTGAGGTCGATGAGGATTACAATCTGTATCTGTCCGGACAGGCAAAAGTTTCAAAGGTCAATATTGCACATTACAACAATAATAACGGTGAGATAAAAACCTGTGTCAAATCTATTTTTTACGATGACCGGGAGATTATTCCGGACAGCGACGGAATATATCAGATTCCATCCGGAAAAGGCAGAGTGAGTATATCAGTTGCCGCTTTTGATTACACTATGACAAATCCTTTAGTACATGTGTATCTCGAGGGGGGGGATGATAATGGCATCATAACGCAGGTGAGCAACCTCTCAAATCTGGAATATAGAGGTCTTGAATATGGGGAGTACACTTTGCATCTGCAGGTGCTCGATACGATTACAAAAAATCCGGTTTTGGATAAGGAGTACTATATCAAAAAGGCACCACGCCTCTTAGAGCTGCCGATAGTAAGGGTGCTGTTTCTGATAGTTATAGCGGCAGCGACCGGATTTATAGTCTGGCGTGTTTTGGCGGGAACCGTTATGCAAAAGCAGTATCATATGGTACAAAAAGCAAGGGAAGAGGCAGAACGCGCAAATCTTGCAAAATCAAGATTCCTTGCAAATATGTCCCATGAGATAAGAACCCCGATAAATACCATTCTCGGTATGGATGAGATGATTTTGAGGGAAGATGCAAAAGGTGTCCCGAAAAAATATTTTCTGTCGGTCATCGGCTACGCTTATGATATCCAGAGTGCTACGGAGTCACTTCTTGGGCTTATAAACGATGTACTTGATATCTCCAAGATCGAATCGGGCAAGATGCATCTGGTTGAACAGGAGTATGACACTGTAAAAATGCTTCGCTCCATCATTACGATGATACGTGTAAGAAGCGATGCCAAAAAACTATACTTCAATGTAAATATAGATGGCGAACTCCCGGAAAAGCTTTACGGAGATGAGGGAAAGATCAAGCAGATAGTTTTAAACCTTCTCACAAACGCGGTTAAGTATACCGGCGTCGGTGGGTTTGCCTTAACTGTTTCCGTCACTGAAAAAACAGATATTTCCTGCAAACTTCGGATTTCGGTCAAAGATACCGGAATCGGTGTAAAGAAGGAGGATCTCGACAAGCTCTTCTCCGCTTATGAGAGACTTGACGAGGAGAGAAACAGTGGAATACAGGGTACAGGACTCGGGCTTGACATATCGAGACAGTTTGCTGAATTGATGGAAGGTAAGCTGTGGTGTGAGAGTGTCTATGGTGAGGGAAGTGAATTTATTCTCACAGTGTCGCAAAAGATTGCCGATCCAAAGACAATAGGCGAATTTACTGAGGAAGATGACTTTGGAAGCAAAGGAATGTATGTTCCTCTGTTTATTGCCCCGGACGCAAATGTGCTTGTTGTTGATGACAACAAGATGAATCTTATGGTATTTAAAAACCTTCTTAAGGGTACCAAGGTGTCTGTAACCACCGCCGAAAGTGGGGAAGAATGTCTTGAAAGACTCAAATTCGATCATTATCATGTGGTTCTTTTGGATCATATGATGCCGGGCATGGACGGATTGGAGACACTTGAACGCATCAGAGAAGATTATCCGGATCTGCCGGTGTATGCACTCACTGCAAATGCGGCTGAAAACGGTGAAGAATTCTATGTATCAAAAGGCTTTAACGGTTATCTGACAAAGCCTATAGATACCGATGCCGTTGAGCGTGCAATTATGAAGCATCTGCCGGATGAGATAATGATGAAGGCTGATGTGGACGAGGAGATTGAAACCGAAACCCTTCCGGAGGATATGCAATGGGTATATGATATCGACAGCATATCGGTTGAAGAAGGAATAAAGAATTCCGGTGGTGTGACAGCATTTATCTTCTCGCTTAAACTGTTTATGGATACGATCGATGATAATGCCCAGGTGATCGATGATGCCTACAGCAATGCGGATGTAAAGCTGTATACGGTTAAGGTACATGCACTTAAAACTTCCGCAAGGATCATCGGTGATATTGAGATGTCAAATCTGTGTCAGAGTCTGGAGGATGCTGGCAATGACAATGATATCGAGTTTATAGGTGATCACACAGACAAGCTTTTATCCCATTACAGAGGATACACAGACAAGCTTGCAAGGCTTAAAGAAAAAGATGAAGAAAAGCCTATGGTGCCGGAGGATGAACTGGCCGGTGCATATGAGGCTTTGGGTGAGGTTGTACCGCAGATGGATTATGATTCCGTCGAGATGATAATCAATCAGTTGAGAGAGTACAAACTCCCGGATGAGGATGAAGAAAAGATAAGCAGGTTAGAGACTTTGTTAAAGAGTCTTGACTGGGACGCCATGGAAGAACTAGTAAGATAAAGAGGGGAATATGATAGAATTTTTGCAGGCGAATCAGCTTAATATGATGCTCGTTATATCGACTATCTGCTTTATAACAGCATTTTTTACCATGATAATGAGAACGATGAGAACCAGACGCAAGTATATACTTGTGTATCTGGAGATAACAGCGGCCGTTTTGATGGTTTTTGACAGGCTGGCGTATATCTATCGTGGCAATACTGAAGATATAGGCTTCTGGATGGTCAGAATTTCCAACTTCATGGTATATTTTGTCACGCTTGCGGTTCTTCAGGCGTTCAATCTCTATATGATTGATCTTTGTAAGAATGAGATGGGATTTGAAAAGCCGCCCAAAAGGCTGGTATTGGTAGAGATTTTGGTTACACTGGGGTGGGTGTTGATAGTAATATCCCAGTTTAACGGGATGTATTACACCTTTGATGAGACCAATCATTATCAGAGAGGAAGCGGCTTCTATGCCTGCTATATTATTCCTGTTGTGATATTGATGATACATCTTTCGATCATTGCTCAGCACAGGAAAAAACTAAAACCAACAGTGTGGGTGGTAATGATTCTGTTTACGACGGTGCCACTTGTGGCCTCCATTTTGCAGGTGTTCTTCTACGGTGTATCGTTGACCAACATTTCTATAGTAGGAATGGCCGTGGTTTTGCATATCTTTGCGCTCATAGACATGAACAGGACGGTCGAACACGCAAACAAACTTGAGATCGAACATCTCAAAAATGAGCAGAAAACCATGCAAAAGATGTTTAAACAGACGATAACATCGCTTGCCACCGCCATAGACGCAAAGGATGAATACACGCAGGGTCATTCTCTGAGAGTTGCCGAGTATTCAAAAAGGATTGCCGAGCAGTCCGGCAAAACTGAAAAGGAAGTGACGGAAGTTTATTATACAGCGTTGCTGCATGATGTCGGAAAGATAGGTATCGATGAGGCGATAATCAATAAAGATACAGGGCTTACCGATGAGGAATATGAGATCATAAAATCCCATCCGACCATAGGAGGACAGATTCTTTCCAATATCACGGAGTATCCCTTCTTAAGCGTTGGCGCCAAATATCACCATGAAAGATATGACGGAAGAGGCTACCCGGACGGTCTCGAAGGAGAGCGCATTCCCGATTATGCAAGGATTGTCGCAGTTGCGGACACATACGACTCAATGACTTCAAACAGAAGTTACCGCAATGCTCTGCCACAGAAAACAGTCAGGGAAGAGATCGTAAAGTCGTCCGGTACTCAGCTTGATCCTGAGTACTCGAGAATAATGGTAAGTATTATTGATGCGGATACCGAATATCAGCTGAGAGAGAAAGTAAAGGAAGAGAAGTCGGATGAAACCGATCTTTCAAAGATCAATAAACTCAGGTTTGAGGGATACAGAGATATAATATCGGACGGTATTGAGCTATCATCACATATCACTAAACTCAGTTTTAACTGCAAGTCGAATGAGGAAAGCGACAAGAGAATATCGATACCGACAGTTATACTGTTTGACTCGCTCGACGGATGCGTTCACAGAGATGAGAGGAGTATAAAGAGTTTAAATTATATAGAATGCGGTGAAATCTGGTTTGACGGGCACACGGTATGTTCAACCACCCGGAATATGAAAACAAATATCTTGCATGATGCCAGAGAGACCAAAACCGATTACTGTTTAGAAGCTGTCAGATACGAGGATCATGTCAGGATCACAATAATCAGGAAAGGCATTGCATATGATACGACTGTAGCATTGAGCGAAAGATCAAACTCTGCATACATTGCGATTGCCGGTGAGAACTGCACGATAAGTGATATCAGCATTGAGGTGAGTCCGGAGGCGATAAGTCAGGATTACATCACCAGAATTGCGGATAAGATAAAGTACACAAACCGACTGGAAAATGAGATCAAGAACATTCAGGTTGATCAAAATCGAAGTGATTTCACATCCGGTATAAAACTCTCGGACGGACTTAAGTTATTCTTCCACACTATGAGTCTTCCTTCTGCAAACCTGGTATGGAACAGCGCATATGTGCTGCTCTATACATCGGATGGCGGACAGGTCTCAGATCCGGGATACAGAGAGCTCGCCTGCATAAGAATAGACGGTGAAGATGCTACCATTGACGGCATAGGCAAAAATGAGATCACGGTAGACAGACATGAAGACTTTAAAGGATGGGATGCGTGGAAGAAATACAACAAAAAAGGTTTCGACTGCGAGGTAAGCTTTAGGCGTCGCAGAAACGTGATCACACTTTTTACCGAGAATATGGGTATCTCGATTAAAAACGTGACCACAGTCCCGGATGGGGTTTTCGATGTATACGTAGCCCTGACCGGCGACAGATGCGCGATTACGGATATTAGATATTGAATGCTCAAAATACTTGATTTATAATTTGAAAGTAATTGGAGTTTGAAGAAGAGGTGGTTTAAATGCAGACATTTATTATTGGGCTTGTTATATTGGTTGTCGGCGGGTTCCTTTACGGCGGTCTGTGTCAGAAAGTTTTCGGGCCGGATGACAGAAAGACTCCGGCGTTTACAAAACAGGATGGCGTTGATTATGTACCGATGTCAAAAGGGAAAAATGCGCTTATCAATCTGTTAAACATTGCCGGCACTGGTCCTATCCTTGGACCTATCCAGGGCATTCTTTTTGGTCCGATAGCATTTATATCAATTCCTATCGGCTGCGTTATTGGCGGTGCCATGCACGATTATTTTTCGGGAATGATATCGATGCGTGAAGGTGGAATACAGATGCCACAGCTTATAAAGCGCGGTACCAATAAAGTGGTACACAAGATATACACGGTATTTGTCTGCATTGTTTTGTTCCTGATAGGTGTAGTTTTTATATACACTCCCGGAGATATCGCCGCCACTCAGGTATTCGGGTTTGGTGGAACAGCCTCGGAGCCGTCCACATGGATCATTTACATTGCAATATTTGGGTACTATCTGATAGCAACGCTCTTTCCTATTGATAAGATAATAGGAAGGATATATCCGATATTTGGAGCTGTCCTGCTCATTTCGGCAATTGGTGTATTTTTGATGCTGTTTGTAAAGGGCTATCATCTTGCAAACCTATCCGGTTCATGGACACTTGGAGGTTTTGATTTTGGAGCTTACTTTAGAAGTGAGAGATTTATTCCTACCTTCTTTATCACTGTTGCATGCGGCATACTGTCAGGATTTCACTCAACGCAGATCACGCTTGTAACCAGAACTCTCAAAAGTGAGAGAGACGGTCGTTTTGCTTTTTACAACATGATGATCGCTGAGGGATTTATCGCAATGGTATGGGCAGCCGGCACAATGGCAATGATAGGAATAGGCGCATCGGATGCGGGGATAACCATGCAGCTTACAGAGGATGGATGGTCGTATTTTGCGCAGGTAGGCGATACGTTGCAGCAGATTTCACCGACAAGTGTTGTGGGGGTCGTCTGTAAAAACATGCTTGGTCCGATCGGTGGTCTGATCGCGATCACTGGAGTTATCATACTTCCGATAACTTCCGGAGATACCGCGCTTCGTTCACTCAGACTGATACTTGCCGAGGCGTTTAACTTTAAACAAAACAACACTAAAAAGAGAGTACTGCTGTCGTTGCCGGTTTTTGCGGCGGCTTTTGGCGTATTGATCTGGGCGAAGATCAACCCGGATGGATTTAATTCCATTTGGCAATACTTTGGCTGGTCAAATCAGACGCTTGCCGTGTTTGCTCTGGCGGCGATAATGGTATGGCTTATGCGCCACGGTAAAAAGAAGTTTTTGTGGATTCCGCTGATACCGCTTGTGTTCTATTCGTTTGTGACGGTATCGTATTTGTTGAGTTCGCATATCGGACCGCAGATAGACTTTAAGGTTTCGTGCGTGATCGGAGCAGTGGTAGCTGTAATTGTGTCGGGTATTTGCATCCGAAAAGGATTTAAGGAGGATGCACAACCGAAAAAGGTGGATAGCTTATGAGAAAACAAAGGATAA